>NZ_JAYGHC010000009.1:8128-10974 GCF_034932285.1 Cronbergia sp. UHCC 0137 | reverse complement strand
TTTCCTATGGAGGTGAATAATAATTTCTCCCTCCCCTGCCTCCCCTACCTCCCCTGCCTCCCCTGCCCCCTGCCCCCTGCCCCCTGCCCCAACTGATGTGAGCATCAATTGGCATGAATGGACGATGATAGAAGAAAATAAACAAGTAAACAATATTAGCCAGCAATTGGGTGAACCAATAGAGGTAAATCAAGCAATGAAGAGCGACTCACCAGCCGAAATTAACTCTAATGAATCTGGCAACGAGATTACTGAACAAACGGTAGCCTCAACTAATGTCCAGGGAAATACTGTATTCACTGAAGAAACTGATGTTGCTGCGACTCAAAAGATGGCAGTAGATACATCAGCTTTAGTGGAATTGAATCAACAGATTGAGTCATTGAAAGCGCAACTAGAAGAACGTAGCACTCAGTATATGCGAATTGCCGCAGATTTTGAGAACTACCGCAAACGCAACTCCAAAGAAAAAGAGGATCTAGAAACCCTAGTCAAGCGGAACACCATCATGGAACTGCTACCAGTGGTTGATAACTTTGAGCGAGCGCGATCGCACCTCAAACCCCAATCTGAGGGCGAAATGACCATCCATAAAAGTTATCAAGGAGTTTATAAACAATTGGTCGATTGCCTCAAACGTCTAGGTGTGTCACCCATGCGTCCAGAAGGGCAAGAATTTGATCCCAACGTCCATGAAGCGGTAATGCGTGAAGCTACGGATGAACATCCAGAAGGAACAGTGTTAGAAGAGTTAGTACGTGGATATTATATGGGCGATCGCGTACTCCGTCATGCAATGGTGAAAGTAGCTGCTCCCAAAGAAGATATTCCATTCGCACAAGACAATGAGTTGAGTCAAAATCAAGATTGAAGGAGGTAGGAGTTGAAAGGCAGGAGGCAGGAGGCCTTCTGAGAGGGATTCAAACCCATCTCTAATTGAAGACCGCCAAATCACCAGATTGTGGTTCTTGACTTAAACCCCAATGGTTGAGGCAAAAAGCCTTTATTATTAATTAAAAATTTTCCCTTCTGCCTCCTGCCCTCTGCCCTCTGCCTTCTGCCTTGTTAAATTATTTGACGGTTAACGATTGACGGTTAACGGTTAACCCTAGTTTGCTGTTTACCGTTCTTTGTTATCAGATCACAGTAAAAAGCACTCAATCAAAATTCTGTAGTTATGGGAAAAGTTATTGGGATCGACTTAGGGACTACTAACAGTTGCATCGCCGTTTTAGAAGGTAGCCAACCAATAGTGATCGCTAATTCTGAAGGAGGAAGAACCACTCCTAGTATTGTGGGTTTTGGCAAAAGTGGCGATCGCCTAATTGGACAATTAGCCAAACGTCAATCTGTCACCAACGCTGAAAACACAATCTACAGTATCAAAAGATTCATTGGTCGCCGATGGGAAGATACAGAACTAGAGCGCGATCGCGTACCCTACAACTGCGTCAAAGGTCGTGACGACACCGTTGATGTCGAAATTCGCGGACACAAATACACACCCCAAGAAATATCCGCCATGATCCTGCAAAAACTCAAGCAGGAAGCAGAAAATTTCTTAGGCGAAACCGTCACCCAAGCAGTAATTACCGTACCAGCCTACTTCACCGATGCCCAACGACAAGCCACCAAAGACGCTGGGACGATCGCCGGACTAGAAGTTTTAAGAATCATCAACGAACCCACCGCCGCCGCCCTCGCCTTCGGATTAGACAAACAAGACCAAGAACAATTAATCTTAGTCTTCGACCTGGGAGGCGGCACATTCGATGTCTCAATCCTGCAACTAGGTGATGGAGTCTTTGAAGTCAAAGCCACTGGTGGCAACAACCAACTAGGCGGAGACGACTTCGATAACTGCATCGTCCGTTGGATGTTAGACTCCTTCCAAAAAGAAAAAAAGATCAACATTGCTAAAGATAAAATGGCACTGCAACGCCTACGAGAAGCCGCAGAAAAAGCCAAAACCGAACTCTCTAGCATGGTCAACACCACCATTAACCTACCCTTTATCACTGCCGATCAAACAGGACCCCAACACCTGGAAATGGAACTGAGTCGTTCTAAATTTGAAGAACTCACACGGCATTTAATCAACGCCACCGTCGAACCCATGATCCAGGCGCTCAAAGATGCAAACCTCAAACCCCAAGATATCGATCGCATCGTCCTAGTTGGTGGTTCTACCCGCATTCCCGCCGTCCAAAATGCCCTAATCAAGTTTTTCAACGGCAAAACCCCAGATCGCTCCGTTAACCCTGACGAAGCCGTAGCACTAGGGGCAGCCATTCAAGCTGGAATCTTAGGCGGGCAAGTCGATACACTCCTACTACTAGATGTCATCCCCCTATCTTTAGGCATCGAAACACTAGGGGAAGTATTCACCAAAATCATCGATCGCAACACCACAATTCCCACCAGCAAATTTCAAGTATTTTCCACAGCCATAGATGGACAAACTTCCGTAGAAGTTCACGTCCTGCAAGGAGAACGGGCTATGGCCAGAGATAACAAAAGTCTCGGCAAGTTCCTTTTAACCGGCCTTCCCCCCGCCCCCCGTGGCATACCACAAATTGAAGTCTCCTTTGAAATAGATGTTAACGGTATCCTCAAAGTTTCTGCCCAAGATAAAGGTACAGGTAGAGAGCAAGGGATCAAAATTAGCAATACAGGCGGCTTGAGTCCAGCAGAAATTGAAAAAATGCGCCAAGAAGCTGAAATATTTGCCGAAGAAGACCAAAAATATAAAGAACTGGTGGAACTCAAAAACCAAGCAGATAGTTTATTGTTGACTTACACATCCACCTTAAAAGATCATGGCAGTCTGATTAATGAAAAAACTC
>NZ_JAYGHC010000009.1:0-8103 GCF_034932285.1 Cronbergia sp. UHCC 0137 | reverse complement strand
AAGCCTTAGCCAAGGAGAAATATACAAAGCTGCAAGCCGCAATGGTTAATCCCACTATCTCCCCAGCAATTTTTAAACAAGTATTAGAAGACTTCCAACAAACTCTATTTACCATTGGCACAGACCTTTACACCCACTCCGACAGCGAACCAACAGCACTAGAACAGCCAGCAACCACTCCCCCAAGCTCAAATCAAGACCCTTTAATCAATCCATTCCTTAACTTAGATTTGGATGAAGAGACTACCACATCAGCCGACTATGAAGCGATAGACTAAAAAATAAGTGACAAATCTTGTTTCTCTCTTGCCCGGATTTTTACACTACAATTCTCAAAGCCTTATAAAATCTAGATTCCGGTTTCTTACACTACATCAAAAAACAATATGTCAAAAATGCCTGAAACCTAGTGTGGGTAAAGATTATGGGTAATGTCTTCGCGTGACTCCTGACTCCTGACTCCTGACTTATTTTGATATTCTCCGCTTCCTGGCGATATCGCTACAATCTAAAAATTTCAACTCTAAAATAGTGGTGACAGATAATTTGTGAGTGATAAGTAATGGGACATAATTAATTACACAACTGATTTTTCTGTTACCTGTTCCCTGTTCCCTGTTCCCTGTTCCCTGTTCCCTGTTACCTGTTACCTGTTACCTGTTACCTGTTACCTGTTACCTGTTCCCTCTCTCAACGAATAAATTTAATTTTGTCCGATTTGTCAAAATAAAAAGGTACAATCAGATATTAACAAAAATTAATTCTTGTATTTAGTCCGTTACCTTCTCCCTTAGATATAGCAACGGCTAAGGTGATTAGGACATCAATTGTTAGCGCAGCTTGGTGTAAGCCATTCATGAAACTGGTTTCACAACAGGGTTTTACTCCTGACTCCTGACTCCTGACTCCTGACTCCTGACTCCTGCTATACTTCTGCTCTCTTAGTTCTAAATTTTACCCTTGCTATATGGCCCGCGACTATTATGAAATTCTGGGTGTCTCTCGTGACACCGACAAAGAAGAGATTAAACAGGCTTATCGCCGCCTAGCCCGGAAGTATCACCCAGACGTGAACAAAGAACCGGGGGCGGAAGAACGGTTTAAAGAAATCAACCAAGCCTATGAAGTGCTGTCTGAGCAAGAAACTCGCGCTCGTTACGATCGCTTCGGTGAGGCTGGTGTATCAGGTGCTGCCGGTTCTGGCTTCCAAGATGCGGGAGACATGAGTGGTTTTGCTGATATCTTTGAAAGCATTTTCAGTGGTTTTGCTGGTGGCGGCATGGGTGGACAAACAACCCAAAGACGACGCAGTGGACCAGTCCGGGGTGATGACCTGCGGCTTGATCTGAAATTAGACTTTCGGGAAGCAGTATTTGGCGGTGAAAAAGAAATTCGCATTTCTCATCTAGAAACCTGTGAAGTTTGTAGCGGTTCTGGGGCAAAACCAGGAACTCGTCCCCGCACCTGTGCCACCTGTAGCGGTTCTGGTCAAGTACGTCGTGTTACTAGAACCCCCTTTGGCAGTTTTACCCAAGTCTCTACCTGTCCCACCTGCAACGGTACGGGCATGGTAGTAGAAGACAAATGTGACGCTTGCGACGGAAAAGGCTCAAATCAGGTAACAAAAAAACTAAAAATTACTATTCCGGCTGGGGTAGATAATGGTACACGTTTACGAATTTCCCAAGAAGGAGATGCAGGACAACGGGGTGGACCATCGGGTGATTTGTACGTTTATTTATTCGTCAACGAGGATGAGCAGTTCCAGCGAGATGGGATTAATGTTCTATCGGAAATCAAAATCAGCTACCTACAAGCGATTTTAGGTTGTCGTTTAGAGGTGGATACAGTTGATGGTCTAGTGGAACTAATCATCCCCGCCGGAACTCAACCCAATACAGTGATGAAATTGGAAAATCGTGGTGTACCCCGCTTAGGAAATCCCGTTAGTCGGGGCGACCATATGCTGACGGTATTAATTGATATTCCTAATAAGATTCTGCCAGAGGAGAGAGAATTGCTGGAGAAGCTGGCTAAAATTAAAGGAGACCGAACTGGTAAAGGCGGTCTAGAAGGTTTTTTGGGAAATCTATTTAAGTAATGAAGCCATCTTCTTTGTCAACTCCCGATGCTCAACTAGATTTACGTGGTACTCCTTGCCCAATTAACTTTGTGCGGACAAAACTCCGATTGGAGAAAATGTCCCCAGGGGGTTTATTGGAAGTTTGGCTAGATGCTGGGGAACCCATAGAGCAGGTTCCCGATAGCCTGATTATGGCGGGTTATCACGTAGAACAAATTACAGATTGTAGTCTTTATTTTTCTCTTTTAGTCCGTCGTCCCGAATGAAAGGAGAAACTGTTTCTACCACTGGACTGTTAGTTGGTACAGTATTGGCTGTACAGGCTAATTTTTATCGCGTACAAATGGATGAAGGGGCAGGGGGAGAGGATTCTTGCCCATCCTCCCCTATAATGCTTTTGTGTACCCGCAGGACGCGGTTAAAGAAAATTGGACAACAGGTGATGGTGGGCGATCGCGTGATTGTCGAGGAGCCAGATTGGTCGGGGAGAAGAGGGGCAATTAGTGAAGTTTTACCCCGTCACAGTCTATTAGACCGGCCAGCGATCGCTAACGTCAACCAAATTTTGCTCATCTTTGCCGTAGCTGATCCTCCCCTAGAACCTTTCCAATTGAGCCGATTTTTAATTAAAGCCGAATCTACAGGCGTTGATGTACTCTTATGCCTAAATAAAAGTGATTTAATTTCCCCAGAGGAACAGCAAAATATTAGCGATCGCCTTTTTGCCTGGGGTTATCAACCGCTATTTATCAGCGTTCAAAACAGTATTAATCTTCACCAAATATCCACCTATTTAAATAATAAAATTACAGTCATTGCCGGACCCTCCGGTGTCGGTAAATCTAGTCTAATAAATAAATTAATACCCCTAGCTAACTTGCGAGTAGGAGAAGTTTCCGGTAAATTAGCCCGTGGTCGTCATACCACCCGTCATGTAGAATTATTTGAACTGCCAAACGGTGGTTTACTCGCAGATACACCCGGTTTTAATCAGCCTGATTTAAACTGTACTCCAGAAGAATTAATCTATTATTTCCCAGAAGCCAGAGAACGGTTAGTAAATGCTGGTTGTCGGTTTAGCGATTGTTTGCATTTAGATGAACCTGATTGTGTTGTGCGGGGTGAATGGGAACGATATCAACATTATTTAGAATTTTTAAGTGATGCGATGATCTTACAAACCCATCTTCAGCAACAAGCAGACCCCGAATCGACCTTAAAATTAAAATCTAAAGGTAAAGGTCAGAGTCAATACGAACCAAAATTAGAAAGTAAAAAATATCGTCGGACTTCCCGACGCACCCAGTTACAAAGCTTACAGGATTTATATCAAGAAAGCGACGAATAAAAATACCATTTAATCGGTCATCCAGTTCCCCTCCTCGCTTGGCTACCGTGTACACACAAGTCCTGTTAACATTAAATCGGCGGTTAGGAACCGCAACTACACAGGCAAAACCCACACTATGGCTAACGCCACGCTACGCTATCGGCAAGCTCAGTGACCGCCTCCGTGGGTTAAAAATAAGTAGTTTTTCTTCAGTCCACGCAGGTGGACTTTGTTTGTGTAGCCGTGATTTCTAATCGCCAGGGCTTGTTTTAGGTAATCAGATCACTTGCGGGGAGGGGCTAGGGGTGGGGTTTTATCTGGTGTACACAGTAGATCCGTTTTTAACCCCTGCCTTTCCTCCCTTTCTTTAATAAATGATCCCCATAAAGTCTTAAAATATTGTTAATTTCAGCCAAACCTCTCGTCCTTCAATTTTACTAATAACACCCAGAATCATTATGGCTATAGGCTACGTCGCGCTTGTACTCCACGCACATCTACCCTTCGTTCGTCATCCAGAAAGTGACTACGTGCTGGAAGAAGAATGGCTATATGAAGCCATCACAGAAACATACATCCCCTTATTAAAAGTATTTGAAGGGTTAAAGCGAGACGGCATCGACTTTAAAATTACCATGAGTATGACACCTCCTCTAGTGTCAATGCTCCGTGATCCTCTCTTGCAAGAACGTTATGATACACACTTAACCCAACTAGAAGAACTGATAGAACTAGAAGCCGAACGCAACGCCAACCACGGGCATATGCGTTATTTGGCAGAATATTACGCTACAGAGTTCAACGAAGCTCGTGAGTTATGGGAACGCTACAACGGTGATTTGGTAACGGCTTTTAAACAGTTCCAAGATAGTAATAACCTAGAAATTATTACTTGTGGCGCTACTCATGGCTACTTACCACTGATGAAGATGTATCCGCAAGCTGCGTGGGCGCAAATTCAGGTAGCTTGCGAACACTATGAAGAAACCTTTGGTAAAGCCCCCAGAGGTATTTGGTTGCCAGAATGTGCTTATTATGAAGGTTTAGAGCGAATGCTGGCTGATGCTGGTTTGCGCTACTTCCTCACCGATGGTCATGGTATTCTTTATGCCCGTCCCCGTCCCCGTTTTGGGACTTACGCGCCAATTTTCACAGAACCGGGTGTGGCTGCTTTTGGTCGAGATCATGAATCTTCTCAGCAAGTCTGGTCTTCAGAAGTGGGGTATCCTGGTGCAGCAGAATATCGGGAATTTTACAAAGATTTGGGTTGGGAAGCTGAATATGAATATATCAAGCCCTACATTATGCCCAATGGTCAACGTAAAAATACGGGGATTAAATACCATAAAATTACCGGACGTGGCTTAGGTCTTTCTGATAAGGCACTTTATGATCCTTATTGGGCAAAGGAAAAGGCCGCAGAACACGCTGCCAATTTCATGTATAACCGTGAACGGCAATCTGAGCATTTACATGGGATTATGGGTCGTCCACCAATTATCGTTTCACCCTATGATGCAGAGTTATTTGGTCATTGGTGGTACGAGGGTCCTTGGTTTATTGATTACCTGTTCCGTAAATCATGGTTTGACCAAAAAACCTATCAAATGACCCATTTAGCTGAATATTTACAAGATAATCCCCATCAGCAAGTATGTCTTCCTGCCCAGTCCAGTTGGGGTTACAAGGGTTTCCACGAATATTGGTTAAATGAGACAAATGCGTGGATTTATCCCCATTTACACAAAGCGGCTGAACGAATGATTGAAATTTCTGAGATTGAAGCTGAGGATGAATTACAAACGAAAGCTTTAAATCAAGCAGCGAGAGAGTTGTTATTAGCACAATCTTCTGACTGGGCGTTTATTATGCGGACGGGAACGATGGTTCCTTATGCCGTGAGAAGAACGCGATCGCACTTAATGCGGTTTAATAAACTCTATGAAGATGTGAAAGCTGGTAAAGTCGATAGCGGTTGGCTAGAAAAGGTGGAGTTAATGGACAATATTTTCCCTAACATCAACTATCGCACCTATCGCCCCTATCGCCCCCTATAACTCTCTAATACAGGGACAATTCATCAATTGTCCCTGACAGTTTTCAGGCATCTGTTAGTAAACTAAATTACTGAGGTAAGGAACGGCTGGCGTAAGCATCCATCGCGTAAGCAGGTGTGCGTGGGTGTAAGCCATTGGAGATATCGCTGTAGTTGGTACTCATACCAGTAATAGATTTAGCCAAGTTTTCAAAGGCATCAGAACGCCAATTACGTTCGTGTATAGGCTTGCTTTGCTCACCCATAAAGTATGCCAGAGATCCCAAAACTGAACCAGCTACCCAACCTACAACCAATATCGCAGTTAAAATAATCATGACCAACCTCTTTATTTAAGTTTTGTAACGTTATGTAAATAAATATAACAAACTCGCAACAAAACTTGCCAACTATTCTATTGGTGTGCTTACCGTTAGAATAGGTACGGTATTCCACACTAACGCAGACAAACCCATAGAACCTGGAAAATATTGGGTTTAGCGATCGCTTGACAAGACGCAGTTTCTGCTACATATAAATTTATTTCTTTTTCACTCTCGCACACATACCCAGTGGTGAAGAATATGTAATCATTAGTTTAATTGCCGATAGCGATCGCTTGGGTGATGCTTTATAAAGATTCAAAGAAGCGGGTATTTGCTATCAATCGGAAATTTCTGTTTCTGCGTCTAAGCCCCCTCTTCGCTTGCGGGGAGGGGGTTGGGGGTGGGGTTCTTGTATTTAACTCAACCAAGAACCGCTATATCTACAATGCAGAAATCACACACCTACAGTTTAAATATCATCAGGATTGATACCTAATGATCTTAAATAAGCTGCTAATTTTTCCTTTTGTTGACGTTCTTGTTCAGCAACTTCCTCAGCTTGTAAACGAGCTTGTTTTTCAACAATAGCCCTTTCATCACCTGTTAATAATAAATTACCCATTTCATCCCACCAACGTACCCAAGGTACACCCCCATCCTCTATTAAACCTAATTCCACACCCATAGGATAAATTGGAAAGTGATTACGTTCGTTTGGTTGCATCTTTTCATAACGTCCATCAACTAAGCGATAAACCTCCAGTAATGCTTTTCTTGCTTCAAAAATTGCATAGAAAGAAATATGAATTGCTTGTTCATAAACCCAAAATTTACCCGCTTTTTCTGTTTCACTCGGAGGTGTTGCATCTCTTTCTTCTGAACCATTTCCCGAAACAAACTCAATTGCAATTAATGGTGCGACAAACTCTTTCCACAATACATAGGAACGCCTGTATTCTCCGTTCAGTTTTGGTGGTACATTTGGTACATAAAACCAATCGGGAGCTTCCGCACCTTTTTCTGGTGGATCAACTAAACGCCAATAAATACCGCTATCTTGTCCAATACAAAAATTACCATCAGGATGTAACTTTTGTAATATTGGCTCAATGGAACTGGTTAAAACTATGCTTTGCGGATGTTCCTGAAAATTTTTCACAAAAGTTCCATCTGAATCTGGTAGTTGCGTATGATCTGGTAATGTAAATTTATTTGAGTGAATGTCTTGAATTGTGGGAGTAGTGGGATTAATCACTGCTTGAGTGCTTTCCATAGTAACTCCAGGATGTATATTGGTTTAATTTTAACATTTGGATAGCCTTAAAGCATCTACTTAGTAGTTTTTCTTCATCCTGTAAATCCTCAAATCCTGGATATCCTGATTCAGACAAATAAAAATCACCAACTCCCCACCAAAAATCATCCAATAACATCCTATAAATCCTAAAATCCTGGGTATCCTGATTCAGACAATATGATCGCACTCCTAATGCACCCTAAGCACTCAAACTGACAACATCTATAAAACGTGCAACTGCGAGATTTTTGCGGTTGAGTTTAATTTTTTCAATTTTATGCAATGTTTCTGCTGTTATGTAACTTTCACCACAATGAGGACAACTAATAATAGGTAGATTTTCAATTATTAGTAATTCTTCTCCTTTCCCATAGGTTCTGGTAACGTTGCGGATATGTACACCTTCGCTATTACAAATGTCGCATTTCATATTTCTGTTAACTGATTTTAAACTGTATATACTGTAATGATAACTAATTTTCCGCTTAGGCTGAGTTTAGTGATAATTTCAATTTCTACTCCGTCGGCGCTTACTCCTCTAATGCGATATTTTGATTCTGCGGTAATTCATCTTTTTGACGTTCTATAATTTCACCATTCAGGATACTTTCTTCAATATCATATATTGTTAAGTTATCATCGTTCATTTCTTCTTCTGCATGAAGTGTCATTACATACTGAAGTGATGTAATTTTCTCTCTTATTCTTTGTAATATTTCATCAAACATGACATAATTTATGTTGGTTTTCAGGATAGGTAATGTATAGTATCACAATCCTGTAAATCCTAAAATCCTGGATATCCTGATTCAGACAAATAAAAATCACCAACTCCCCACCAAAAATCATCCAATAACATCCTGTAAATCCTAAAATCCTGGAGATTTTTGTTCCTTTTAAATTAGTAATTTGTAGTAATTTGTAGGGTGTGTAAAGCCCTTCGGGCATGGCTACGCTAAAGCGACAGCGTAACGCACCTCATATTGACTAAATAATTTACTTTATTATCTTTTTTTAAATCCCATTTAATTA
>NZ_JAYGHC010000008.1:12323-139237 GCF_034932285.1 Cronbergia sp. UHCC 0137 | reverse complement strand
AAAGAATATTAAACACAAACCCAAATCCTCTTCGTCATTTAATCATCATAAATAAACCCATCCTGTACATCCTTAAATCCTGGAAATCCTGATTCAGACAAAAAAGTATTAAACACAAACCCAAATCCTCAAAATCATTTAATCATCACAAATAAACCATCCTGTACATCCTCAAATCCTGGAAATCCTGATTCAGACAAAAAAGTATTAAACATAAACCCAAATCCTCTTGCATCTAAATTTCTGGTTGGTAGATGGGGATTTCGATCATAAATTCTGTTCCTGTTTCTGGGGATGATATATAAGTGAGTTTACCTTGGTGTTTTTGGACAATTATTTGATAACTAATTGATAATCCTAGTCCGCTACCTCTACCAACTGGCTTGGTAGTAAAAAATGGATCAAATAGACGCGATCGCAGCGATTCATCTATTCCTCTACCATTATCAGCGATCGCTATTTTCACTGTCTGAGAATCGGTTATTTGTGTATGAATGCGAATTTGTGGATTGTTAATAGACGGAGATATGCTATTACTTTGAAAGTAATGTCGATTTTCAAAAGCTTTATTAATAGTTAAAGATTTATCATTACTAACTTCTAGCTGTTCAAAGGCATCAATGGCATTATTTAATAAGTGCATAAATACCTGATTGAGTTCCCCAGGGTAACAGTGAACTAAAGGTAAATTACCATAATCTTTAACTACATCAATATTTGGATGGGCTGTTGTTTTATTGAGACGATAGGTTAACATCACCAAACAATTATCAATGCCTTCATGAATATTTACACGTTTCATCTGGGCTTCGTCTAACCTAGAGAAGTTTTGCAGCGCCATCACAATTTCTCGAATCCGATTTGAGCCTCTGTGCATAGCAGACATCAGTTTTTCCAAATCATTAACTAGAAAATATATATCTATTTCTTCAATGATTTGCTGGATTCTTGGCACAGGTTCAGGGTACTCATCTTGATATATCTTAATTAGATTCACTAATTCTTGCACATACTGATTAGCATACTGTAAATTACCGTAAATAAAACTAATTGGATTGTTAAATTCATGGGCAATTCCTGCTACTAATTGTCCTAAAGATACCATTTTTTCGCTTTGAATGCGCTCTAATTGGGTAGATTGTAAATTATCTAAAGTCTGTTGCAATAAAACATTTTTCTCTTGCAATTGCAATTGTAACGCCCTTAATTGTAGCTGATTTTTAACTCTTAATATTACTTCCGCACCATCAAATGGTTTGGTAATATAATCTAAACCACCAATCTTAAATGCCTTTTCTTTATCTATCATATCATCTAAGGCACTAATAAAAATCACTGGAACTTGAGCAGTTTTTTCATCGGCTTTTAGTTGTTCACAAACTTCATAGCCATCCATTCCTGGCATATTTATATCTAATAAAATTAAATCTGGTAAAATCATTTGACAAGCGGTGAGTGCCAGTTTACCATTTAAGGCTTTGCGAACTTCAAAACCTTGTTCTGTTAACATTGTTGATAACAGCCGGATATTATCTGGAATATCATCTACTACTAAAATATTGGCTTTATGGTTTTTTAAATTTGGTAATTGCATTTTTAATTTAGATGAAATATTTATTTATTTTTTATTCGTCAGTTCCATGATTTTTTCAAACTCGTAGTTGTTAGCTAAGTCCTTAAAAGCTTGAATAATTAAAGTTTTATCAGCCGGAAGTTGCTGCATTAATTCTAAAATTAAATCATCGCTACAACTAGCTGCGGCATTGTGTACTTGTTCTAACCAATCAAAAGGAACCTCTGACAAAGATTGTAGAAGTTCTGTTTCATTAGAAAAAGTTTCTGTGGACTGACTGGTGGCTACTGTATTTACTGATTCTAACTCGCTGATATATTTTACGCCAAGATGTTCACTAATTTTTTCTAGTAATATTTGTCTTGTGAATGGCTTACGGATTAAATCATCGTAACCATGGGTTAACATTTTTTGACATTCTTCCTCAAAAGCGTTGGCAGTTAATGCTATAATTATAGTATGTTGGGTTTGATTATTCTTACCTATCTGATTTTGAATTTTTTTCAGCGATTCATAACTATCAGAGGCAGATGTCCGCACATCCATTAAGATTAATTGGGGTTGCCAGGTTTCCCATTTAGCGATCGCTCCTTGAGCATTTGTGACTTCTGCTACTTGAAAGCCGATAGATGTTAGAATTTTTACTAATAAAAGTCGATTGTCGGCGGAATCATCAACCACTAAAATCCGGTATTCCTGTTGATCATCGGCTAATTTGAGAATTGCGCCATGAGAGGGCTTAATGTTGATTTCACTAGGAACTGCTAACCCTGTGATCACATCAAAAGTAAAGGTACTACCTACACCAGGGCTGCTGTTAACAGTGATATCCCCGCCCATTAACTGCACATATTTCCGACTAATGGCTAACCCTAATCCAGTTCCTTGTTTAGACTTTCTTCCAGTTTCCGTTTGTTCAAATGCTGCAAATAACAGATCAATTTCCTCTGGAGAAATTCCCAAACCAGTATCTTCAACTTCAAATAACAGATGAATTGGAGTAATATTAGGGAGATAATGAGCTTTTTTACCCTTATTTTTCCATCTTCTCACTTCTTTATGACAGATTGATACTCGCAGCACTATCTTTCCTGTATCAGTGAATTTGATAGCATTTCCTAACAAATTAATTAAAACTTGACTGAGTTTACCTTCATCTGTTTGAATATATTGGGGAATATCTGGTGCATATTCAAACACCATTTGTAAACCTTTAGATGCAGCACGAAAGCGTAACATACCTTCTAGGTTGGCTAACATATAAAATAGATCAAAACTGCTAAGATTCAATCTAACTTTACCAGCCTCAATTTTAGACATTTCCAAAATATCATTAATCAAATTGAGAAGATGTTCACCAGCGCGATTGATAATTCCTAAATGATTTTGATGTTCGGTAGATAGGGAATGATCTTGGCTAATCACTTGACTAAAACCCAAAATAGCATTTAAGGGAGTTCTGAGTTCGTGACTCATTTGCGCTAAAAATTCGCTTTTAGAACGGTTTGCTTTTTCAGCCGCTTTTTGTCCTTGAGCCGCAATTTTTTGTGATTGAATCAGTTTATGTTGGGTATTTTGCAATTCTTGGATTACCTTAATTAACTCTTGGGTACGTTTTTTCACATGAGATTCCAATACCCGATGAGACTCTGATAAGAGATTTTCCGTTTGCTTGCGTTCAGTAATATCCGAAAAAGTAGCGATCGCATAAGCAATATTACCATCATCATCATAAATTGGCATACCCAAAAACTCAAGGGGAATATTCCGATCAACATAACGAACTTCAATATTATCAACTTGAATATTTTCTCCCTTTAATGCTTTAGCGATCGGTAATTGATCACTTTCATAAAGTTGATCTGTACCCGCAATATAAAATTCATAAAATCTCGGTAATTCTTCAGTAGTTACCTCCTTCATAATCCCTTGACCAAGAATTTGTTCACCAATATGATTTATATAATAAGGAGTACCTTGATCATCTGTAATTAATACCCCCACTGGTATAGCTTCTAAAAACTTATTCAGCCAAGTTTGACTTTTAGATAAAGCCTCATTTAATAATTTTAACTCCGTATTTTTTCCTTCTAAAACAGTAAAAGATTCTTCTAATTGCTTGGCCATTTTATTAAAAGATTCCGATAACTGTCCTAATTCATCAGAACGCTTAATTTTTGGAGATTGTTTCCATTCACCCTCAGCAATTTGTTTTGCTAAAGTATTTAATTGTAAAATCGGCTTAATTATCCAACGATCAGTCAAAATACCAATTTCTATAGCCACTAATAAAGCAATTATACACAATAAAATAGTGATGCGAGTATTAGCATAAATTTGCTCCATAAAGTCAGATTCAGGAATAACCACCACAATTAACCAATCAAGTCCAAATTCATCCCGCCAATTTTTTACCTGCACAAAATAAGAATTTCCCTGATCAACAAAATTTAAATGTTGTTTACTTACAGCTAATTCTAAACTGCCAAAATGGTCTTTTAAATATTGAGTTGTCAGTCGAATTAAAGGATCTTTGCTATTTAATCCTAATAAACGTTTTGCTTGACCATTAAACAAAGTATAGGGTAGTTCATCATTAGAACTAGCTACTATTTTTCCAGAACGTTCTAAAATAAAACTTACACCCGATTTACCGATCTTTAACTTAGCTAAATAATCGTTAATTTGCGACAATAATAAATCAATGCCAATTACCCCAACTAACTTATTAGTCTCATCATAAACAGGATAACTAGAAGATATAGATAAAACTTCTGGTTTATCTTCCCATTGGTAAATTTGACTCCAGATAGGTTTACCAGCTTTTACAGTATCAGCATACCAAGCTTCTACCCGTGGGTCATAGTTTTTAGTTTCCTGAAGTTGACGACGATTACCTTGCTTATCTGTAGGATAAATATATAATTTACCAATACCATTTTTAGCCGTCACTTCATTAACTAAAAGTTGGTTATTATTCAACCTTTCAATACCAATAAATTCACCTTTCGTATTGGCAAAGTTATTATAACCAATATCAAATAATTTCATTTGCTTCCAGAAATAATGTCCAGTAGTTTTAAAATTATTGATGTCTAACAAACCTAATTTAATAGCATCTAAATTAATTTGATTGATTTTTTGAGGAGTTTGTAAATAAACATCAAGATGCTGTTCAACACGATTAGCAATCTCATTTTCTAATTGATATGAAAGTTCCTGAATGGCCTTTCTACCATTTTGAAATGATACAAAACCAACAATACCGACTGCCCCGAAAATCTGTAAAACAAAAGGGATGATTAATACAGCCCTGAGAGGCATTTTAGCATAAATCTTGCCAAATAATTGATTAATAGGTTTAATTTTGGCTCGTTGAGATATCATGATGATTAAATTATTTTCCCTGTTGATAGATTACTTATTACAAAGATTAAATTTTCACAATGTCGCCAATTTTTAAAACCTTACCTGCTTCTGATGTTGGTAATATTGTATTTACACTCAAACTATAAAAAGTCTTAAATCGAGATGTAGCTACCCATTTTGGCATAGTGGCTTGACGTTGTTGCACAAATATTTTTTGAAAGTTGGGATCAGCTTGTCCTAAATAAGAATCACGAGTAGGAACTACACAACGTTGACAAGGATTAACGCCAAAAAATACCACATCTCCCACTTGAAATGGTAAAGTTTCCCCACTAGCATCAAATAGCCTATCTTCCCAAAATGCAGGTACACCATCAATTTCAATATTGGCACGTATCCGACGACGCATTTCATCTACACTCACCCCAGGAAACCAGGAAGCCACCTCTGTTAAAGTTGCGGTACTAATTACCGTTGGTCCTGGTGAGTTGGTATCATCAGGAAAACCCATCACAGAATTTTGTTTTAAAGTTACAGCAAATCCAAAAAAATTACTTAAAGTAGCGGCTAGACTTAACTGTTCTGTATCAAGATTAAAAACCTGCAATGAGTCATTATTGGGAAATTGTAAATAGATATTTCTATTTTCTAAAGAAAATTTTGACCGTATTAATTGGATTTTAGCATGGCGCTTGCCATTCACAAATCGTCCTTGTTCATCGACAATAGTAAACTCACGATCAAATTCCAGGGAACTACTTTTCAGCACTATTGCTTTTTGTACTTCTACAGCATCTAATGATTTAATGGGGTAAAGCAAAATCCTGGCTAGGTGTGGCATCTCAAATATTTAAACCTCACAGATAAACATACTTGTAAGTAGATGTAAGTGTTCACAGGGGTAATTGGTGACTCAAAGACCGTGAAATAGAATGTGTGAAGTAGTTACAGCTATGAAAATCACAAGCTAATCCATCTGAAATACAAATGAATAACTACGTAAAACACAGCAGTATTTATAACTTATTTAGGGGCAGGAACTACAGCGCTGGCTCACCAGATAACCGCCGGACGGATAGCACGTTCAGCCGCATTATTTGTGGGTTCGACATTTTCAATTTGGACAAATAACCATAGAGCAGGTTCAACCTTTAAGAGTTGGCGACAAGTCCTCACAGTTTTGGCTAGTGGCGTGTTCTCCTTGCTACCAATTTCATAAGCTGGTTTTTTCCATGCCTTCTACTCTACCATATCTTTCTACTTATTTTTTCTGGTAGCCTAATTCATCCTGTGAACAGTTACGACAATATGGTATAAAAATTGCAATTTCTCTAGAACGAGATGTAAATAGTAAACAAGCTCTAATATCTGCTTCAGACATTCATTTCTGACTACTACCCTGGGGTGATAGCTTCTAAACTTTATATTCAATAATATGAGTTGAACTCACCCATTCACCTTTTTGATTGTAGCTGCGAATTAGGCGTTGCCGTTCCTTTTCTCTGACTAACCAACCTGCTTCGACAAAAAAAGATTTTCTCAATTGCAATTGTAAAGGAACATTACTAGAAGTTCCATCGGGTAATAACAAAATCTGTCGGGATTTTCCTTCGGTTTCCGAAATAATTTTATTTCCTGTGATTCTTCCTTTTGCTGTAATAATATGTGATTGAAAAGATATTTTTTGTTCTAAATATCCATCACCTATTTCTTGAATTTCTAAAGAAGTAGCATAGGTTTCAGATTGTCTCAAATCTGAGTAAAATGTATGAGCTTGACCTTGCCAATGACCAATTAACTGTTCTACAGTCAGGTGCGAGCGCTCGTAAGCATCTGTAGAACTGCGAAATTCTCTAATGAGAGTTAAATTAGTAAAGTTGCCTTGTTGATCATATAATTGTACTAAACGCAAACGGCGATCGCCATCGACAAAGCCGTATTCCGCTCCAAATTCTGAAAAAGGCGCTAATTGCAATGTTCCTTTAGAAAAAGCTCCTGTAGCAAAAAAGATGTTCTCTCTACCTAAAGAACGATATTCCTGTTGATAATCTTGAATGGGAGGACTGTCGTAATCATTACCATCAAAACGACGCAATCTAAAAAGCACAGCTTGATGATGATCGAATGCTTCTAAATTTAAAATGCTAGGAGTGGAATTTAATATTTCACCGTCGGGAGAAATTTGAGTAAATGAACCACGCCATTCGCCTAAATTTTTCAGAAAGTTTTCCCAGTTAGTTCCCATCTATTTCAGCTAAAAATACATTACGGTACTTGTAGAGATACCAAAAAAGGCAGCGGTGTTAGAATCCTGCTGCCCCATTGTATAACTTCAAAGTTATCTTGAAGGTTACTGTCCTGCCCTTGAATGCTGATCTAGCCCCAATGCTGAATCGGATTTGTAACCCAGCATTGGGTGATAATCATTCTGGATTGGAGTCTGTGTAATGGTTATGAATACGCTCAGACTCAGGACAATCTTCAGTCATCAGAGGATCTACATTACCACGTGGCACTGAGGCTAGTTTTTGGGTGACAGCGCCAATGCTTTCTAGGCGAACCATTTCTTCCCAAGAACAGGCTTCGTCCTCTTCTTCGGTTTCATAGCGTAAGGTCACTAAGTCGCCTTCTATATCAATGATGCGGGCCCGCTCTATCCAGCGTTGCTGATCCCGCAAAAAAACACATACCTCCCGCCCGTCGCAACACAGTTGATAAATCTTGCGGTGTAGCATGTAGTGCTTCTGCCTTTTTAAACAACGTAGTTAAATCTGTGAAAATGTGGGTTTTACCCCAGTCAGATACACCCTTATGAGGTCGATTTTAGATTTGAGAACAAGTTTGTTTCGTTACCCAGTCTGACAACCCGGTTATAGCAGTCAGATATTAAATAAGTCTAGGGTTGTAAACAAACTGTTTCTTCATCAGTTAAAATCAATCTCTTGGAGGGTAATTATGGGAAATATCTACTTCCGGGAAGTTAGACAGTTTAGGAGTCGCCCTGGTTTAGTATTTGCTGGTGATTCCTTATTACCATTATGTAACAATAAATACTCCAAAACAAGCATCGATTGCGGTTGTTTGAGTTGCCTACTTGTAGTCATTGGCATTATTGTGAACTGTAGGGACTTGGCTATACTTTTACCCCTAATGTATTTGATCTTAACTCATTATGTTGCTTACTTTCACGGTTTTAAACAATAATACTCAAAGAGTTTTATTTTTTTAGTTTTAAAGTCAGGTGATATAACCTTTCTACGGATATTTCAAAAATAAAATATTCGTCTTATATTATGTGTTGGTAGGGGAGTGATTCAAATTTCTGTCAATCACAATGGAAAAATGCCACAAAGCAGCGAAACGACTTATTACACTCTTCTAGGTCTCCATCCCTGGGCTTCGGTCATTGATATCCGTCGGGCTTATCGGGAGTTAAGTAAACATTATCATCCTGATACAACAGAATTACCTGCTAATATTGCTACTGAGAAATTCCAGCAAATCAACGAGGCTTATGCTACTTTAAGTAGTCCCGATCGCCGATTAAGCTATGATTTTAAAATTGGCTATTCTCGTTTTGGGGTAATTCAAGCGCCGTCTGATTTGAATCGTCCTGTTTCTAACCCTTACGAATGGTCAAAATCAGCTTACTTGGATGCAAATGATCGCCCTTTGTCTTCTGGTGAAATTTTTGCCTTATTTATTTTGGGGTTGACCTTAGTTGGTTGTTTGTTGTTAGCGATCGCGATCGCCATTTTTCGTGGAGAAGCAATTGCCTAAACCCAACTTCCCACCTCACTACTAAACAATCATTCTGAATTTAAAATTGCTTATGCTTCCCTCCAATACACCCCTATATAATCACCCTTTACCACAAATCGAACAGTGGCTAAAAAACCAAGGTTGTGAACAAGACGAAACCCAACTACATTGTTGGCATATACAACGATCTAGTTGGGAAGCAGAACTGTGGTTAGATACTGAACAAATTACAGTGCGATATCTTCAAGCGGGAGAAAGCAATCAAGATATTCAACGTTCCTTTAAATATTCCCTGAGTCGGGAAGATATCCAAGAAGCGGTTTTTGCTGGACCATGATCTAATGTCAGACCTTGCCAAAACGCCGTTCTCTTTGCTGGTAAGCAGATAAAGCGCGGTGAAAGTCAACACGATTAAAATCTGGCCAAAGAGCATCACTGATATAAATTTCACTATATGCCATTTGCCACAGTAGGAAATTTGACAGCCGCATTTCTCCACTAGTACGAATTAATAAATCTGGGTCGGCAAGTCCGGCAGTATAGAGATGATTAGTAAACAGTTCTTCAGAAATTTGCTCAGGTTGGAGTAAACCTTGTTGTACCTTTTGGGCGATCGCTTGACAAGCGTGTAAAATTTCCTGCCGACTGCCATAGTTAGTAGCAATAAAAAAACGTATGCCAGTGTTATTGCGAGTGACTTTCATCGAGTAGGAGATTTCCTGTTGTAACGATGGTGGCAACTCAGTTAAATCTCCCATAAACTGAATTTGGATATTCTTCTCCAGCATTTCCTCAAGTTCTTGACGCAAAAATCGCCGAATCAGAGCCATCAAACAATTCACTTCTTTACGTGGTCTTTTCCAATTTTCTGTAGAAAAAGCATACACTGTCAGTGCTTCAATTCCCCAGTCGTGACAGCAACGAACCAAATCTTTAAGGTTGCTTACACCAGCTTTATGTCCCCTAATGCGTGGTAAACCGCGCTTTTTAGCCCAGCGACCATTGCCATCCATAATGACCGCAACGTGTTTGGGCAATAGTTCTCTTTTCAAGTCAGGAGGCAAATATTGCAGTTCAGTTTGTTGTATTATCATTTTTCGGTCTTATTTTTTTGGCGAGAAACGGTTCTGCCCCTACGGGGAAGCAAGCTACGCATCACAGGTTGTTCGCGTAGCCTATCATAGAGAAGAGATGGTAATCTGAGTAATCGTGAAACCAGCCTCAGTGCCTGATCACCAACCTGATGAACCAAACTTAAAAGACCAGGAGCCACAGCTTCCCGATCTACAGTTGGCGAAAACCTAGCCTCTAAAGACTCTTTGAGCTTTCTAATCGTCAGTGGTCTGTAGAGAGTTCCCTGTTCCGCTAAGGAAATAGAACCCGTTTCTTCTGATACAACGACACAAATGCAATTTTCGACTCGCTCAGTAATTCCCATGGCCGCCCGATGGCGTGTTCCCAACTGACGGGAGGCTGTGCGACCAGAAAGTGGTAAAATTATACCAGATGCCACAATCCGGGAAGCGCGGATTAAAGTTGCTCCATCGTGTAATAAGGTTTTTGGTTGAAAAATTGTTTGGATCAGTTCCTTGGAAACTTCAGCATTTAACTTTACTCCCGGTACAGAAAAATCTCTTTCGTCTATTGGTCCGGTGGTTTCTAAAATCAGTAAAGCACCAATCCGGTTTTTTGACAGTTCTTTCACTGCTTCAACAATTTCATCAATTACACTATCAGATTTAGGGACTGCCAGGCGATCGGGTTGAAATAACTGCAAAAATTCGCCCCTTCCTAATTGTTCCAGAAAACGGCGAAATTCCGACTGAAGTGCTACGGCCATGGCTACAGCACAGCCAATCACCAGTTTTTCTAAGACAAAATTTAGTAGGGGCAGCCCTAAAATCCCACTGAGTGCGGAGGCCAGCATCAACAGAATAAATCCTCGCACCATCCACAGTATCCGGCGCTCACTGATAATCACCAGGATCATGTATGTCAGCGCCAGCACTAACACAATATCCAGAGTCCCAACCAGCAAGGGCTGAGACCATCCCAGGTTTGTCAGCCATTGCTTCCACCAATCTCTCATGACATCTGGTGTGAAAGGATGAAGTGTGAAGAATCAAGGATGAAATTTGAAGTTAGAAATGGAAAATTTACAGGATAGGTTGGCAAGAATGTAGAAAATTTTAAGTTTTGATTTTTGATCTTTTTTCTCATTCTGCCTTCATCCTTTGTTCTTCATCTTTCATCCTAAATCCTTCAGCCTTTATACTTTAGTCTCTCTGGTAAACAATCTTGTCGAATCAAGTCTTGATAAGTTTCCCGTTGTAAAATTAAATTTGCTTCACCATTGGCCACTAAAACGGCTGCTGGTCGGGGCAAGCGATTATAGTTAGAGGCCATACTGTAATTATAGGCACCCGTTGCCATGACTACGAGAACATCCCCTGGTTCTGTTTTCGGCATCTGGGCATTTTTAATCAGAATGTCTCCTGATTCGCAATGTTTACCAGCTATGGTGACGGTTTCTGTGAGGGGCGCGGACATTTTATTGGCGACTACGGCTCGGTAAACTGATTGGTAGGTAATAGGGCGGGGATTGTCTGACATTCCCCCATCAATGGTTAGGTAGGTGCGGATTTCGGGAATTTCTTTGGTTGAACCAATGGTGTACGCAGTGACACAAGATGTGGCAATGAGCGATCGCCCTGGCTCACATAATAACTTAGGTAAGGGCAAATTCTCCGATGTACAAGCTGTTTGAACTACTTCACATATTGCCTTTGACCACTCTTCAATGCTGGGGGGATCGTCGGATTCTATGTATGTAATCCCTAAACCACCACCAACATTTAATTCTGTCACCTCAATACCATATTTTGCCGCATCCCGCAACCACTGTACCATGACATTAGCTAAATCTCTATGGGGTTGGCGTTCAAAAATTTGAGAACCAATATGAGCGTGCAACCCGACGCAGTTTAAACTCGGTTGTTGGCTGACAAAGGCAAAAACTTCTGCTAAGTCATTGGGATCAAAACCAAATTTACTATCTAAATGTCCTGTGCGAATATATTCATGGGTATGACATTCAATTCCGGGGGTTAGTCGTAACATGATCCGAATTGTCCCCAGGGCAGAATTTTCTGCTATGCTTACCAGGGTACGCAATTCGTGCCAGTTGTCTACGACAATTGTGCAAGCGGATTCAATGGCGAAAAGTAACTCTTCTAGAGATTTATTATTCCCATGTAAATAGAGTTTGTCTGGACTAACACCAGCAGTTAAGGCTGTGTAAAGTTCACCACCTGAGACTACATCTATACCCAGTCCTTCAGAGGCAGCGATCGCACAAATTGCTAAACAATTCCATGCCTTAGAAGCGTACAATACTTGAGATTCACCTTGATAGTATTCTTTAAATGTATCTCTATATTGCCTACAGGCTGTACGCAAGGTTTTTTCATCTACAATGTATAATGGTGAACCAAACTGCTGAACTAGGGTTTGGACATCACACCCACCAATTTCCAGAAAGTCATGCTGATTAACTCTAGCTGTCAATGGCAAGAGTTGTTGGTTAGGTGAAATTTCAGCGTCATTGCTACGCTGTTGAGGTAAATATTGACTACCAGAAGGTTGAACCGCGATGGGGTGAGTCGATACCATAACTAATAATTTAAGTTGTCCTTGTTTAATTTAGGGGTGTGAGTTAATCTCCCGATTCCCAGTTTACAAGCATTTAAGTGGAAATTGGTGAAATGAGTGAGAGAAAAAGGAGAGAATAATTTTCACCAATTCCCTGATAAAATCTAGATTCCGGTTTTTCACACGGTTGTTTTCTATTTTAATGGTATCAAATTTACAGCGAGAGTGGCGATCGCTATATTCCTCTTTTCTTTTCTGCAAATTCGCCAAGAAGAACAGGAAAATAAGGGTTTCTATAGCAATACTATAGCCAATTTACGAGGGTGAGATGATGATGCTTTAACCATTAGCTCCCATTTCTCGCTCGGCTTGGCAAAAACAATCAGTCCTAAAAATTCCTTGCAGGTTTCCCACAAGGGTTTTTTAACGTATTGACGGCAGGATAAGGGTTTCAGATGACAAACTACCTTTTTATCGAAACGCTTATGTATGCTTAGTTTTGCCGTTTTTGCCAAAAATTATCAAGGCTCTTATTTTGGCTACAGTATTGACATATCATCTGCATTTTGTAGAGTGCGTAAGTCCTAATTATAGTTCAATGAAAAAATCAATAAAAATCAGTATCAGAAAACCCATCAACAAAACGATCAAACAATCCTGTAAATCCTAAAATCCTGGACATCCTGATTCAGACAATTGCAAGAGTAAAGGAAAGAAGGGTAAAGGGCAAAAGGACAAGAGTAAAAAGGGCTACAGAGTCCACGCGGCACCACACGCAACACGAAAACCGTAGGAGTTGAAGACGAAGCCGGCATCATCATAAGCACGAAAAGCGGAACGGCAATTAGCAAGACCGACGAACCAAGAACCACCGCGCAGCAACCTGTTACTACTCGCTTTATCGTTTAAATACGCGCTACCATCCGTAGGCGCAGTTTCATAACTACTATGCCAATCGTCTTGACACCACTCCCACACATTTCCGTGCATATCATATAATCCAAATTCATTGGCTATTTTAAAACTTCCTACTTCTGTTGTTTCTTTTCTAGAAATTCCTTTAACTCCATCACCATAAGAACCTGACCAATTATATTCTTTGTTATCTGTACCTCGATAATTCGCCAAATCTGTTGTAATTGTCTCCCCAAAATGAAATGGTGTAGTAGTTCCGGCACGACAAGCATATTCCCATTCTGCTTCACTGGGCAGCCTATAGGGTCTTTGAGTACGATTTGCTAATCTAGCACAAAATTCCACTGCATCATGCCAAGAAACCATCTCTACAGGACGTTTTGCTCCTTTAAAACCAGATGGGTCTGGTTTTAGTTCTTGCTTCACTTGGGGTAAAGCCGCTACTACTTGCCATTGTGCCTGGGTGATGGGATATTTCCCCATAGAAAAGGGCTTGATACTTACTTCATGTTGAGGTCTTTCGTCGCTGCTACTTTTTAGTTCCTCTTCCGGTGAACCCATCATAAAAGTTCCTCCAGGAATTAACACCATTTCTAATTCAATGCCACTTCCTAAGTCTTCGGTAAAGTATTGAGCCGTTTTTTTATAACGTTTAATAATAGTTTTAGCCATAATTTTTTATCTGAATCAGGTGGTTATCGAGCGAAGTCGAGATAATATCCAGGATTAAAGGATTAACAGGATATTACATTAAGATTAGAATTTAGGGAAGATTAACATACTTTTTTTAGTCATGGCTCAATCAAACAATCAATGAAAATCAGGATCAGAAAAGCTATCAACAAAACGATCAAACCATCCTGTAAATCCCTAAATCCTGGACATCCTGATTCAAACAATTAAAGGATTAGCAGGATAACTGACTATATTTGTAAGCATGATTAATGGTCTTTCTCCTTTTATAAAAAAGGTTAGCAGCGAGGTTTTATTTAATCGTTTTTGTTTTAATCTCTTGCATAATTTGAGAAACTGCTTCTTCTGATTGCAGATGACGTGATAAAACCTGTGCAGTCGTATTTAATAACCTTTCATTAAATAACTTGGCTATGTCTTCTCGTAAACCTTGCCCAATATAAAACTTTAACAAGGCTTCTATAGAAATATCTTTGTCAGCAGCCACTTCTTCTAAAGATGCTAAAGTATCTGTAGGTATTTTGAGAGAAACAACCTTTGTGGCACGGGGACGCAGTTGTAATTTCAGTTCTTCATTATTGTTCATATAATCTCCTTTCGGTTTTCGTTGCTAGACGTGCAGAAATAATTCTGTTTCTAGTTTGTCGTTTTTATATTTTTAGTCATAGCTCAATCAAACAATCAATGACAATCAGGATCAGAAAACCTATCAACAAAACGATCAAACCATCCTGTAAATCCTTAAATCCTGGACATCCTGATTCAGACAAATGCAAGGGTAAAGGACAAAAGAGCAAAAGTATAAAGGGCTACAGAGTCCACGCAGCACCACACACAACACGAAAACCGTCGAGGAAGCTGTCGAAGCCCGCATCAAGATAGAGACGAGAAGCCGAACGGCAATCCCCAGGATTATAGTCCCAAGAAACGCCGCGCAGCACCTTGTCACGACTCGCTTCATCGCTTAACCACGGGCTACCATCCGTAGGCGCACCTTCATAACTATCATGCCAATCGTCTTGACACCACTCCCACACATTTCCGTGCATATCATATAATCCAAATTCATTGGCTATTTTAAAACTTCCTACTTCTGTTGTTTCTTTTCTATAAATTCCTTTAACTCCATTACCATAGGTAGAGTTGCCATCATAATTTGCTAAATCAGTTGTAATTGTCTCCCCAAAATGAAATGGTGTGGTAGTTCCGGCACGACAGGCATATTCCCATTCCGCTTCACTGGGCAGCCTATAGGGTCTTTGAGTATGATTTGCTAATCTAGCACAAAATTCCACTGCATCATCCCAAGAAACCTTTTCCACAGGGCGTTTTGCTCCTTTAAACTTCGATGGGTCTGGTTTTAGTTCTTGCTTCACTTGGGGTAAAGCCGCTACTGCTTGCCATTGTGCCTGGGTAATGGGATATTTCCCCATAGAAAAAGGCTTGATACTTACTTGGTGTTGAGGTCTTTCGGTGCTGTGACTTTCTAATTCCTCTTCCGGTGAACCCATCACAAAAGTTCCTCCAGGGATTGCTACCATTTCTAGTTGAATGCCATTACCTAAGTCTTCTATAAAATGCTGTGCTTGCCGAGAATAACGATTAATAATTAGGTGAGAAGAAGTAGCCCATTGATTAATTACAGTTTTAAAGTTTGTTTTTGTGACTTTCTTCCCAAATACTTCTGTTAACAGTTTCCATAGCTTGGAAGCAGTTGACTTTATTTTTTTTTCACCATAATTATAAATTTCCAAAGCTGCAATTTGTTCATAACTTATACTCTTTAATGTTCCTTCTAAGATAATTTTCTGAATTTCATTCAAGTGATTTTTAGTTTTATTAAATACTTCTTCATCAACAACTTCAATCAGATTATTACTATTTAATTTATTAGATTGATTAATTTCTATAAGTGCAACTTCAAAATTAAACGGTTCTAATTTAATAGAGATATCATCTTCAACCGTGATAATAGCAAATTCAAACTCAAAGGTTTTGATTTCTGGTAAATCTAAACTAGATGCTAAACGAGCATAATCTCCCCCTAAATTTTTCAATACTTCCTTAGTTATCTCGGCAAAGGGAAGAATTTCAGCTTTTATATTTTCATCCCAATCAGAGTTAGAAAATAATAAGGCTAGAAAATTCTTGGTTTGGATTCCCGCTTTATTAGCTATATATTGAGAAACAGCCGCAAAAACAGCATCTACTTCTGTAGCTCTAATAGAACCAAGTAAAACCTTCCGTACTCCTTCCACAAATTCATATCGCCATTTTTCTGGCTGATTTTCTTTGCTCACTAACTTTAATTCTAACAACCCACTCATAAAAATTTCTGCCAAAATAATTGGCTTTCTTGGTTGGGGCAACATTTTCTCCTGAATCAAATGAATCACAGGCATACTTACAGGTGCAGATGCCATGAAAATAGCCAATTTTCTTGCCAGAGGAGAAGCACTATTATAAAAATTATTAACTAATAATTCTGGCTCTTTTATTGGTTGATCATAAATATGTGTAGAAATTAATTCTCTCCAGTTAGGCATAAATAAAATACCCACCGTGTCAATATTACCTGTACCAGCAATCACCTTTGCCCAATATTTTAAAGATTCAGCTTCTAAAATCACAACAGGAAATCTTAACGCTTTCGTGGGTTTTTCTTCTATCCAGAGAGGAAAATCATGAATAGTTAATTTAGAATTAAGTAAACCTGGTTCAATCGCACTCAATGAAATTAAAATTCCCAAGTCTAAAACAGTGCGTTCCCATAATTGTTCCGGTAATAATTGCAGAACCGCCACCGGAAAATGTTTAGACCATAATTCTAATAATTTATGTATTTCTCCATGCCACCATAAAGACGAAACACAGTCACTAATTAATAATATTAACCGTCTACCATTAGGTTCTAACAACTCTTTAGGACTGCGAGAATTTTGTTTTTTTGTCGTTTTACCTTGCCGCTTAAAAAATAGAGGTTTACCATTGTCACTGGTGCATAAACTCCAAGTATAGACATTGCGAAAAGCGCCATGTCGTTCCATTAATTTACGAAATTCATTTATAGTTTCTTGCCAAACAACAGTAGCACGAGTTTCTTCAATCACTATAACTAAATCTAACCAGCGTTCTCGTGCAGGTTTTAAAACTGGAATCCAGACATCATTTTCTGCTATTTGTTGAACAGTATTTTCTTCATCTAAAACAAACTTTATGCGAGATGGTACTTTTCGCATTAATGGACGCAATGACCTACCAATTTCTAAAGCATTAGGTAAAGCAGCAACAGCAGGAGCTTTAAAAGGTACTCCCGATGATGGAGATGGTGATTTTTCAGTAGAATTAGATGATAAGTTAGAATCTATATCATCTTTAGTATAAGCTTTAGCTGTGGGTTCTTGGTTTTTTTCTGCTGTAGAATAACCTGAATTTTCAGATGTTGGAGATATTGAAGATTTTGTTTGATTAGGTAATATATCAGTAATTTGAGAACTCTGATTTAGTTGCGTAACTTCATCAACAATTTCCCTTGCTATTGGTAATTTTATATTACTTGCTAACCAGAGAGCATCAGCAATATCTTCTGCACTCATGTCTAGTTCTAACTGTTCTAAAAGTTGAATCAACTTGTTAATCATGAGTCCTCTAAGCTAACTAGCTATCTAAATATTTTAATATTTCCCTAATTAAATTTTCTTTAGTTTCACCTGTGGGGAATTTTTCATTAGTAACTAAATAGATAGCATTGAGAAGTTGGTCTGTTGCTAATTCTCCATTTTGACGTTTTTCGTAAAATTCTTTGATTAAATCATCCACTACTGGAGATAGTTCATTATCTAAATTTATATGTGCCTTAACTATTTTTTCTAATTCTTTATCATCAGGTTCTTTGATATCTAATCTAATGCACCGTCTTAAAAATGGAGGAGGAAAATCTCGTTCACCATTACTTGTTAAAATCACAAAAGGAAAAGACTTACAGCGAACTCTACCTTTTTCAATTTTGGCTTTTTTATCTTTATCTGCTGTCTGTACTTCCACTTCCTTTATTTTATCAACTATTCGTCTTAGTTCAGGTATTTCAAACTCACCTTCTTCAAATATATGTAATAAATCGTTAGGTAAATCAATATCGCTTTTATCAATTTCATCAATTAATAACACTCTGGGTTTATCAGATGGTAATAATGCAGTTCCTAGTGAACCCAAATTAATATATTTACCAATATCTTCTAGATTATTTTGTTTTTGTTCTTTATCTTTTGCATCCTGTAACCTTCCTATGGCATCATAGTTATAAAGTCCATCTTTTAATGTGGTGCGTGTAGTAATTGGCCAATGTAATACTTCTCCTAATCCTAATTCATAGGCTACAGCATAAGCTAAAGAAGTTTTACCTGTTCCTGGCTTACCAGTGACTAATAAAGGTCGTCGTAAATATAAAGCAGCATTCACTAATGCTACTTCTTCAGGACGGGATTGAAATGTCTCAGCACGTCTTTTTTTGGGGTCGCTCTCACTATTGCTAAAATCTCGCCAACTTGGTGCTGCTGGGAGATTCCAGTTTTCATTTACTTGATGATTTCCTTGAAATATTTGCCAGTCGTTAGTCATAGTTATTACCTAATTATTAGTAATGATGGGTTCAGAGTCAGGTGTTAAGATATGGGGATTTTCAGAAATGAGAAAAACATCCTGTGCTAATAGATGATCCTTAGTAGTATTTAGAAAAGATTCCAGACATTTTTGTCTAATATTTTCAGCTATTTCACTAATACAATAGTCTAGGTCATAACTGGCTCGATTTTGATAATCTGTTTGTGAAATTTGTTTTCTGTGGCAAATAGTCATAGGAATAACATTGCTAGTTAATGATTGGAAAATATTTTCATGGCAACTTTTTATATTTTCATCAAATATATTTAGTACAACACCTACTGATTGATTCATCAAAACAGAAAATATTTCGGCATCATATTTATGTAATTTGAGGAAATCATTACAAGTAATGCTTTGTAGTTTATTCCATTTTTCAATCCAGGCATTTCCTTTAACATTGAGATAATTTTGTTTTAAACGTTCGACATCACGAACAATAACTTGATACTTTTCGCTGATAGAACAGGTAACTCCAAAATCATCAATTTTCCATTTTTCAACAGGATAATCAAGATATTTTGGACTTAGAAAAAATACTATTGTGATTTTGCTTTCCAACTTCTTATTAATTTTTGTTGTAAAAAATGTAAGAAAATCTTTTTCTATTTGCTGTAGTGTAAAGCTGTCATCAGGAGAATTTGCGAAGTCAATTTTATGAAAGCCTGTTTTTTGTTTTTTGTCTATATATTCTTGAATATTGGGAATCAACCAACCACTAATTTTAAATTTTGGATTTTTTAATCTTGATTTTGTTGTTAACGGTTCTATCTTAATAAAAATATATGATTCTAATTTAATATTTTGATTATTTCTGTCATTACGTGCAAGTGTTGAATCAAAATTTTCTATATACTGTTGACCCCAGGTTTTTAATTTTTTTGATATATAATCAGGAATATTATTATCATTGATTAAATATTTCAGAAACTCTGCTGTATGATTATTAGGCTTAAATTTTAATTGACTATCTAAATTATGTTTATCCAAATTATATAAGTCTTGAACAATAGTTGCTACTGTGGGTGGTGGATTTTCCAATGGATGACAAGCTTTATAAGCTGTTTGAATAACTGAAGTCATAGTTGTATCAGTATTAGCAGCTAAGATTTGAAGGAGACTTAAAAAACTCCAATTCTCAACTAGGATTTTTGCAGGAATCATGTATCCAACTTTAACGTTTTGGCGTAGTTCCACAAAAGTATCAAGTTCCGAAGAAACAACTATTCCCACAAAACTAGCAAATATTTCATCCCACACAGGCGCACCACTAAAACCTGGTTCAATATAAAATTTAGATTGAAGTTCTACATCCATCTGTACCAAACCATAACCATTGGTATCTACAAGTTTTCCTTCTGTAGTTACCCCTTCATCATGTCCTATAGGAAATCCTAAAACAGAGAATTTATGATGTGTAGTATCTGCCAAAATCAAAGGAAAAGATATATAACTTGTTGGGAAGTTATTTTGTAATTCCAGAACAGCAATATCTTCTCCATAGGAATAACCACAATCAGATCGAGGTTTCCATAATAAGACTTTCGCTGCCAACTTTGGCTTATTTTCTCCCGCAGGAAAGAGAAAATCAACTTTTACTAAGTCTGAAGGTTTTTCTGAAGTAGAGTGTGAAATATATAAAGCATCTGCAACTACATGAGCGCAGGTAATAATATATCGCTCATATATTAATAAACCTGAACCTTTTACCTCATAATCATGAGTGTAAATTCTGGCAATATGCTTTTTATATAATTCTCTTGTTTTAGCATCTACCATAAACTAACTATGCTGTTTTGTTATTCCATTTCACGGTGATTTCAAAAGTTAGCTCACTTCCCAAAGAACTGAATACAATCCCAGCATTAGCAGTTAGTTTAACACCGAATTTTATTTCTGTTTCATTGGGGGTAATATCCTTGAGTTTAGAAACAACAGTAGTAATAACAGGTTTAATTTCATCTAATGCTTGATCAAACTTTTTACTAGCAGCAGTGACAGAAACTCCATTTCCCCGTGATACGGGTTTCGGCGCTCCTGGTTGGGTTGGTTGTTTGTCTACTTCTACTAAAAAAGTAGTTCCATCTTCTAAAGTAAACTCAACTAATTGTTTTTCTGACATATTTATGCTGTTAATTAGGCTATGCAAGATCAAATATACAACATTACCTGCATATTTGAAAAGCAAAAAATTTCACTAGCAATACTTTATAAAAGGCTTCTTGCTTCCACTGTTTAGGGACTTCCAAATAAAAAACACTCAAAGTTTCATAACTCTGTGTCCTCTGTGCCTCTGTGGTTCGTTTATTTGGATAATTTATTTCTTGGAAGTCTCTTAATAGAGTAGGGGGGAAGCAAGACACCTTTGCTTTACTTTTACCCCAATAGTTACCCCAAAATTACCCCAAAAAATTTGGGACGAGTATTAAACCCGTCCCTTAGATAATTGCCTAAAACCTTGAATTGCTTAGTTTTAGCTAATTTTATCAAAGGCGACACCCGGATTTGAACCGGGGGATGGAGGTTTTGCAGACCTCTGCCTTACCACTTGGCTATGTCGCCCTACTCACAATAATCTATCTTACCAATATTCTAACCCAAATGGCATCCCCTGGGCAAAAAATATTTTGGACAGGAACGATTCCTGCCCAAAGCCGCTCAGGACTTGATTTCTACCTCATCGGCAAAGTTACCCCAGCGTACAAAGTAAAAGGGACCCGCCACAGAACCCCAAATATGCTCGTCGGTTTCGGGGTTGCGTCCTCTATCACGACTGATGAATTTTTCGGCATCAATTTCAAAATCACTATCTAAATAGGTTGTTTGCCCGTTACGGATGACAATGCAGCCTTTTCCTGGTTCGACTGTGCCTTTGAAGTGAGTACCAGCCCACTCTACAATCATGTTACAGCCAGAGAGTTTTTCTAGGCGATCGCTCTTTAATTTCCTTAACCTTTGCAAATCACGGGACGCACCATAAAAGTCTTTTTCGTCTTTGACAGTGTAGTTTTCAATGTGGATCTTTCCTTCCACTGTCGTCAAATTCAACACCCGCAACCGATAAGGGTCATTCAACATATAATCATAAGCCTGTTCTACAAACAAACTCACCCCAGACAAAAATTCCCAAGGTAAGGGACGCATACATACACGAATATGGGCAAAAAAGGCTGGATTTTCAAAGACTTGGGCTTGATTACTAAAATCAGCGGCCATCCACCGGGCTAAGGTGACAATATCTGTAGAATGGGTCATGATCACAAAATTTTCAATCTAAAAAATCAACTAAAAACCCCCCAGACTAATCTGAGGGGCTAATAATAAGAATACTGTATTTCTGACCTTAACCGAAACGCCCAGAAACATAGTCATAGGTGCGTTTGTCCAGGGGGTTACGAAAGATTTGACCTGTAGCCCCAAATTCGATCATTTGACCAATGCGACTTTCATCAGTGCTAAAAAAGGCAGTGAAATCAGAAACACGGGTTGCTTGCTGCATATTGTGGGTAACAATCGCAATGGTGAGGTCAGCGCGTAAGCTGTGGATTAGTTCCTCAACTTTCATTGTGGCAATAGGATCTAGAGCAGAACATGGTTCATCCATTAGCAAAACTTTTGGTTTAACTGCTAAAGCCCTGGCTATGCACAAACGCTGTTGTTGTCCACCAGATAGACCTAAAGCAGATGTATTGAGTTTATCTTTAACTTCATCCCAAAGTGCAGCGCCTTTGAGGGCATATTCTACAGTTTCATCTAACTCTGCTTTTGGACATTTGCCAGATATTCTAATCCCATAAGCTACGTTTTCGTAAATGGTCATGGGGAAAGGATTAGGTTTTTGAAACACCATGCCGATTTCTCGACGCAGACGGTTGATGTTAACGCGAGGATCATGAATGTTTTGACCAAACAATTCTATGCTCCCTTCAACTTTCACTTTTCCTTCTAATTCACTAATCCGATTTAGGGTTTTAATGAAAGTAGATTTTCCACAACCACTAGGGCCAATAATTGCAGTTACTTGATTTTTATAGACATCTAATGATATCCCTTCAATAACTTTGGACGTGGTGTAGTAAAAGCTGAGATTTTTGACTTTGATTGCTGTAGTTAAGTTACTCATGTTCATATTCAGTTTGAGAAACAATTTTCTTTAATTTAACCCGCTTTTGTCCTTTCTTCGTAATCAGACGAGAAAATAAGCTAAAAAACAAAGCTAAACTCAATAAAATTAATGAGGCTGTCCAAACTAATTGACCTATTTCTGGGTCGGGATTGTTGTAAAGGTTGAAAATTAATACTGGTAAAGATGCTGTAGGACTTAATAAATTATCTGACCAGTTTTGACTGAACAATGCTGTAAAAATTAGGGGTGCTGTTTCACCAGCAGCACGGGCTACTGCTAAGGAAATACCCGTTGTAATTGCTGGGACAGCAGCAGTGATTACAACCCTAAGTATTGTTTGTAAGCGAGTTCCACCTAAAGCAGCAGAAGCTAGGCGTTGATCACTAGGAATAAGTTTCAATGCTTCTTCTGTTGTCAGTGCAATTACAGGTAACATGAGGACGCTTAATGCAAAGCCTCCAGCTAAGGCACTAAATTCTTTTGTTGTTAAAACAACTACACCATAAGCGAACATTCCTACCACAATTGAAGGTACACCTGTGAGAATTGAGGTAATAAAGCGGACAAAATTAGCTGCTTGGCTAGCTTTGGCAAATTCTGCTAAAAAGATGCCAGTCATGATGCCTATAGGGATGCTTAAAAGCCCACCAATACAGACCATGAGGATTGTACCAAGAATCGCATTGGCAAATCCATTGTCGATTAATGGCTGGTATAACATCTCTAGTTTAAAGCTAGATGATCCTTTAACAATAATTTGCCAGAAAATTGATGCTAAAGGAAAAAATGCCAATAAACTCAACGCGAAGGAGAGTCCATTCATTAGATAAGTGAATACTTTTCTGGCTGATGGTAAAGGGGTGCAAAGTTCTTTGACTAGAGATTCATCTAGTTCTGAATTGAGAAAACCACTCATATCAATTTTGGATTTTGGAGTTTAGATTTGGAATTTTCAACACTACACAAAGTTATTTATTTTTTTTGCCCACCCATTGTACTAATAATCCTGCACCGATATTAATAATCAGGGTTATGACAAACAAAATCAGACCCAAATAGCTTAATGCACCAATATGTAATCCTCTTTCTGCTTCGGCAAATTCGTTGGCTAAAACAGCAGGAATTGTGTAAGCTGGATCTAGTAAGGATACACTAATTTGAGCAGAGTTACCAATTACCATTACCACGGCCATTGTTTCACCAAGGGCGCGTCCTAAAGCCAGCATAGCCGCACTTACCATACCAGAAAATCCGGCTGGTAGCAAAACGCGAAATATTGTTTCCCAACGAGTTCCGCCTAAAGCCATTGATGCGCTACGCAATTCTTTGGGAATGACTAACAATACATCACGAGAAATTGCTGCCATTGTTGGTATAACCATAATCGAGAGAACAATACCAGCGGTCAACATATTGTTGCCGGCAGGATATTCTGTGCTGAATATGGGGATGAATTTCAAGGTGCTGCCTATCCATTGTTGCATTGGTTCTAGGACAGGAATGAATACAAATATTCCCCACAAACCAATGATGACGCTGGGGATAGCGGAGATGGTTTCAATGACAAAGGCTATGGGAGCTTTAACATAAGATGGTAAGAAGTCTTCACTTGTGACTAAGGCGATTGATAGACCGACGGGTACAGTGAGAATAAGAGCGATCGCACTACTTACGACTGTACCGTAAATGTAAGGTAATGCCCCAAAATTTTCATTACCTGTATCCCAATCTTGCCCCCACAAAAAGCCAATTCCAAATTTAGTTACTGCTGGTTCGGCTTCATGATAAATTACCAAACACATCAGAAATAGTGTTGCTACGGTGGTGGCGGCAAATAAATAAACCAACCAGGTAAACCCTTGATCTAATCGAAAATTTAGACCACCAGTCGCTTTTAAATCTATATTTTCACCATCTAAATTAGGTGATGAATTACTATCATTTGCATCAAAGGAATTGACCATAAAATCTCAATCAGTAGAATATTGTTATCTAAGTAGAATCAAAATCAAACCCCAAATTTGGTCATCATTAATCATCAGTAGAGACGTTCCATGGAACATCTCTACATTGCTAAACAGAAAAGTCTTGGGAGTAACTACTTAACGGTACTATTTACTGTCTCTAGTACACGCTTTACAACTTCACTAGGAATTTTGGTGTAGTTGAGGTCATCATTAAATTGTTGACCGTCTGTGAGTACCCAATTAATCCACTTTCTAACTGCATCAGCTTTTGCAGGGTCAGCATACTTCTTGTAAACCATCATCCAAGTTAAACCAACGATAGGATAACCCTGTGCTGGATCTCCCACAAATACGCGGTAGTTGTCTGGAAATTGCACTGCTGATAAAGCTGCGTTGGAAGCTTGTAAGGAAGGAGCAACAAATTCTCCTTTTCTATTTTGCAATTCAGCAGATCTTAGTTTGTTTTTAGTAGCATAGTCATATTCAACATAACCAATCGCTCCAGGAGTACGGGATACTAAAGCTGCTACCCCTGGATTGCCTCTACCTCTGAGAACGTTAGGTAAGTTCCATTTGGGTGCAGTACCAGTACCGATTCTGCCCCGGAAATAACCATTAATCGTACTTAAATGATTGGTGAAAATAAAGGTTGTACCGCTACCGTCAGCGCGAACTACAAATCTAATTGGCTGACTGGGTAGGTTAACTCCTGGGTTATCAGCTTTAATTTTGGGGTCATTCCAGTTGGTAATTTGACCGGAAAAAATTGCTGGTAATGTAGTGCGAGATAATCTGAGTCTATTAACACCAGGCAGATTATAAACAACTGAAACTGCGCCACCTGCTGTTGGTACTAATATCACACCATTTTTGACTTTAGCCATGTCACTATCTGTCATGGCTGCATCACTACCACCAAAATCAACGGTTCCGGCGATAGTTTGACGAATACCACCACCACTACCAATTGCTTGATAGTTAATTCTCATGTTGGGGTATTTTTTTCTGACTTCACGAGCATAACGTTCGTAAAGGGGAGCGGGGAATGTTGCTCCTGCTCCATTGAGGGTTTGAGCTTGGGCAACTGTGGTTAAAACTGGGCTAAATGCAACTGTCGCTGCTACTACTGAGGTAGTAACGAAGCGATTGAAAATTGTGGCTAGAAAGGTCATAATACCTCGGATTTGATTATTTTATTAACATCAGCTATGCCGTAGGCTAGGTTGTACTACGGATACTGTCCCGGAGGGAAGGGGTTTCTTCGTCATTTATGCCTATTAGCTTGGTTTTCGCTTATGGCATTGATGTTCAATAACATTCGTTGTTTTTCATTAAAAGAAAATTAATGTAAGTTAAAGAAAAGTTTAAACTGTGTTTAAACCTGTAATTTTTCGACTATCAAGTGTTGGTCTAGGATAAAAAATAAACCCAGCAGGACGATAAAACTATATTTCCTGCTAGGAATATATCGTTTATTCTGACCATGTTTGAACGGATTAGCATTGATTTTTAGCCAATAATGCTCAACCCTAAGTAGGATAACTAAATAAGTAGTAAAATTTGGTTAAGGAATGTTGTGTGATAGATTAATTTGCTGTTAAAGCTCTGAAAATAAAAGTTATGGCGCTGATAGTTCAGAAATACGGTGGTACATCTGTTGGTTCGGTGGAACGGATTCAAGCTGTGGCATTACGGGTTCAGAAAACCGTAGAAGCCGGAAACTCGGTGGTGGTAGTGGTTTCTGCCATGGGGAAAACTACTGATGGGTTGGTTAAATTAGCCAATGATATATCTGGAAACCCTAACAGTAGGGAAATGGATATGCTGCTTTCTACTGGTGAGCAGGTGACGATCGCTCTTCTCAGTATGGCTTTACAGGAAATCGGACAACCTGCTATTTCCATGACTGGCGCTCAGGTAGGAATTGTCACGGAAGCTGAACACAGCCGCGCCCGGATTTTACACATTGAAACCGAACGGGTGTTAAGACACATCCAAGCCGGGAAAGTGGTGGTGGTGGCTGGTTTTCAAGGTATATCTAGCAGACAAGATTGGGAAATTACCACCTTGGGGCGTGGTGGTTCTGATACTTCGGCTGTGGCTTTGGCGGCGGCTTTGGGGGCTGATTTTTGTGAAATTTATACGGATGTACCAGGTATTTTAACTACAGATCCGCGCCTTGTGTCCGATGCCCAATTGATGAGGGAAATTACCTGTGATGAAATGTTAGAATTGGCGAGTTTGGGGGCAAAGGTGTTACATCCCAGGGCGGTGGAAATTGCCAAAAATTACGGTGTTCCTTTGGTAGTGCGTTCTAGTTGGACAGATGAGCCGGGGACTTGGGTGACAACACCGCAAAACCCAGAGCGATCGCTCGTCAATTTAGAACTGGCTAGGGCTGTGGATATGGTAGAATTTGATATCAGTCAGGCGAGGGTGTCCCTGTTGCGTGTACCAGATAAACCAGGGGTAGCAGGAAGGTTGTTTGGGGAAATTTCCCGTCAAAATGTGGATGTTGATTTAATTATTCAGTCAATTCACGAAGGAAATACTAACGACATTGCCTATACCGTAGCAACACCAATATTAAAACGAGCAGAAGCAGTCACATTAGCGATCGCTCCATCTCTGAGAAATCAACCAAATTCCGACGAAGCGGAGGTGATAGTTGAACAAAATACCGCTAAAGTGAGTATTGCTGGGGCAGGGATGATTGGTCGTCCGGGGGTAGCAGCAAAGATGTTTGCCACTTTAGCGGAGGCTGGGGTGAATATTCAAATGATTTCTACCAGTGAAGTAAAAGTTAGTTGTGTGATTGATGTGGTAGATTGCGATCGCGCTATCACTGCCCTTTGTACAGCCTTTGAAATCAACGCTTCCCCTGCCATCAAAGCCACCAGCGGCCAAAAATTACCCCCCGTGCGTGGTGTAGCCTTAGACATGAATCAAGCCCGGTTAGCCATTCGTCAAGTCCCCAATCGTCCAGGGATGGCGGCCAAACTGTTTGGACTGTTGGCGGAGTATAATATTAGCGTAGACATGATTATACAATCACAACGCTGTCGGATAGTGGAAGGTATACCCCGAAGAGATATTGCCTTTACTGTAGCGAGAATAGATGCAGAAAACACGCAACAAAAATTGTCCCACGCAGCGAGTGAGTTAGGATGGGGGGAAGTTGTTTTAGATAGAGCGATCGCTAAAGTCAGTGTAGTTGGTTCTGGAATGGTAGGACAGCCCGGCATCGCCGCCAAAATGTTTGAAGCACTAGCTAAAAACCAAATTAACATTCAAATGATTGCTACCTCAGAAATCAAAATTAGTTGTGTTGTCGCTCAAGAAGAAGGAGTTAAAGCCTTACAAGTCATTCACCAAGCCTTTGAATTAGCTGGTAGCGAAAAATTTGTAGTTCCTGTCTGAATCAGGATTTCCAGGATTTAAGGATGAACAGGATGAAGTCTGGGATTTGATCACCAATTACTACTGACTCCTGCCTCCTAATATTATCAACTTTTGATACTCAAATAAGGTATAATTTTATGGCTAGTATCAAAACAGCCTTCGCAGAACAAGCTAAAACCTGGAAATTTCTAGAACTCTGGGTTGATCCAGTTCTTTTCCCACCCAAAATTCTCATGCTAGTTGGTGATCCAGACGGTAGTTGTAGTATTTTTAACCCAGCATCAGACTATAAACTCGTAGTCACTCACTCCAACTATCAAGCAGCGCAAGAGTGGCTTCTTGAGGATGAATATGAACGGGTTAAGGGTCAACTTTTGGCTGAAGAAATTATGTAATCGTGAACTTCAATATTACTAAACCTCTCCGCGCCTCTGCGCCTCTGCATGAAAAAAAAGTTTTATGGTCGTCTACCAAACACAAGAAAAACCTGATCAAAAATACCGTCGGCGTGAAAATGACTGGCGGTTATTTTTACGTTTAGTACCCTATGGAAAACGCAATGGGAAACTGTTAGCATTATCCATGTCCTTACTAATTCCCATCGCTATAGCTAATGCTATCCAACCGATGTTGGTGGGACAGGCTATTTCTCTAATTCGTCAAGAACCAAGCACCTACGAATTTCTGAAAAATCGCCCGTTGTGGGAAGGATTAAATATTCTCCAAGTCATGCTACTCGGAGCGATCGCTATTCGTCTCACATTAACTGGTATTCAAGGTTACTTAGTACAAAGACTAGGACAACAAATCACCGCCGCCATTCGGGAAGATTTATTTCACCATGTCACATCCCTAGCAGTGCGATTTTTTGACCGGACAGCAGTAGGTAAACTAATTACCAGACTCACCAGTGATGTAGAAAGTTTAGGAGATGTGTTTTCTACCGGTGCAATTGGGATAATTTCCGATTTATTATCAATGTTGGTAATTGTCGGTTTGATGTTTTCTATTCAGTGGCAGATTGCGTCTTTGCTGCTATTAATGTTAATACCAATAACCTGGTTAATTATCTACTTTCAGCAACAGTACCGCCAAGCTAATTACAAAACACGAGAAGAACTTTCTAGTTTAAATTCCCAATTACAAGAAAATATTGTGGGAATTAATGTAGTGCAGTTGTTTCGCCGAGAGAAATTTAATAGTGAATTATTTCGAGCCAGCAACAACCGCTATGTTAAGGAATTAGATACAACTATTTGGTATGATTCGGCTGTGTCAGCGACTTTGGAATGGGTGAGTTTAATAGCGATCGCTGGAGTATTATGGGTAGGTAGTTTATTATTGTTGAAACAAAATCTGACTTTTGGGATATTATCAGCATTTATTTTATACGCCCAACAATTATTCGATCCTCTGCGAAATTTTGCCGAAAAATTCACAGTCATTCAAGCTGGATTTACCGCCGTTGAACGAGTTAGCGACATACTTGATGAACCAATAGAAATCCGCGATTATCCATCAAATTTCGACTTTCAACCCAGCTATATTCATCAGACAGTAGCCAAATTAGAATCCCAAAACTTCACCCCTACAGCCGAACTGGGAGAAATTCGTTTTGAACACGTCTGGTTTGCTTACAAAGACGATGATTATGTAATTAAAGACTTAGATTTCATCATCAATCCTGGAGAAAAAATAGCCCTAGTTGGACCCACCGGCGCAGGTAAAAGTTCCATTATCCGGCTTTTGTGTCGTCTTTACGAACCCACCCAAGGACGCATTCTGATAGATGGAATAGATATTCGTCAAATTCCCCAAGCAGAACTACGTCGTTATATGACGGTGATTTTGCAAGAAGCTTTTTTGTTTGCGGGAGATGTGAAAAGCAATATTAGTTTAGGTGACGAATACACCTTTGAACAGATTCAACAAGCAGCCAAAAAAACCAACATTGACGAATTTGTTAATCAATTACCCCAAGGTTATGATACTCAATTACGCGAACGAGGGACAAATATTTCTAGTGGTCAAAAACAACTTTTAGCCTTTGCGCGTGCTGCTATTCGTAATCCCCAAGTGTTGGTATTAGATGAAGCCACAGCAAGTTTAGATGTAGGAACAGAAGCTTTAGTTCAAGAAGCATTAAATCAGTTGTTAGTAAAACGTACCGCCATTATTATTGCTCACCGTCTATCTACCATTCGCAATGTAGACCGAATTTTTGTTTTAAAACGGGGTGAATTAATTGAACAGGGAAGCCATCAACAATTACTACAACAGGGTGGATTTTATGCGACTTTACACAACTTACAAATGTTAGGAACTTAAAGATTAGACATCTCCGGTAAAGATTGTAGAGACGTTCCATGGGTAGGGATTCTCGGCTCTACAGGGGTTTTAGGTCACGCATACTTAATTTTCGGAGATGTCTATTGCAAAACCATCGGTGCGTCAACTGATAAATTTAACTGTTCACAACGGACTGTTAGAAAGGGTTGATTTAAACCAATTTCCAAAAAAGGACTTTCGGAGGGTATTTCTAACTGGGAACTAATAAAACCGAGCAAAGAATTAAACTTAGCCGGAAATATCAACAAATTACCCTCCATTTTACTGAAAGCAAACACCTTGAATTTTTGTCTCCAAGCTAAATTTTGCTGTTGATAATTAAGACTACAAAATTGTTGATTTCCTAAACAAACAGTTACCCTTTTATTTGCTTCCCAACTAAACTCAGCCAATTCTTTTGGTAATCCCCAAATTTCTCTACCACCAACCACCGAATCAGGATGATCTACATAAATATGAGAAATCCAACCCCCAACTTTAGCACCATAACGAACCAAAGCCGGAACAACAATTAACTCGCTGTACTCCAGAACCGAACCAGATTGGTATTGAGATAGATAAACACTAGCGAGAGTTTTACCAGGGTAGACAGAAACAATCTTTAAAGGAGAGGGAATTAACCCCGCAACTCCCTCAACATTAACCAAATGAACTGTTTGTATCGCAAAACCTTGTAAATTCCAAGGTGGTAGTAAAAACTTCCTTCCTCTTTCTTCCTTTGCGTTCTTTGCGTCTTTGCGGTTCATTCTAATTATTAAGATTTTAATAACCTAACAATAGAGTCAATTAAAACCTTCAATTCCACAGGCTTAGAAAGATGTTGTTGAAAACCTGCTGCGATCGCCCTTTGTTCATCCTCTGGTCTAGCATAAGCGGTAAGAGCGATCGCTGGAACTTTTCCTCCCTTTTCTGGGGACAAAGAACGTACTCGTTTGAGAAAGGTATAACCATCTTCAATCGACATACCTATATCGCTAATCAACAGATCAGGTTGAAACTCTCCCATAGCTGCAAATCCTTCTGCTGCTGAAATAGCAGTCATCACCGTAGCCCCAGTATCCTGCATTAAACAAGTAAATAACTCACAGCCATCAAGCTCATCATCAACATACAAAATTTTTACCCCTGCCAAATTTACTTGATCAACAAACTCTTTTTTCGGCTGTAACTTGAGATTATTCCCTTGCAGAGGTAGCATCACACTAAAAGTTGCACCTTGTCCCAATCCAGGACTAAAAACCGACACAACACCCCCGTGCATTTCCACTAAACGGCGCACAATTGATAATCCTAACCCCAATCCCCCATCCGTCCGGCTAGTAGAAGCATCCGCTTGACGGAAATCATCAAAAACATGGGGAAGAAACTCCGCACTAATGCCTTTACCTGTATCACTAACCGTTATTTTGGCGCGGTGATCATTCCACTTTTCTAAAGATATTTTAACACGTCCTCCATCAGCAGTAAACTTAATAGCATTAGAGAGCAAATTCCAAATCACCTGCTGTAATCGCTCCGAATCTCCCTGAACTTCTCCTACATTGGCTAACTCTGTTTCTACTGTAATAGACTTAGCAACAGAGGCCGTTTCTACTGTTTCTAAAGCCGCATTAATCACCGAGACTAAATTAACAGGAATAACTCGCAAAGCCAACTTACCACGTAGGAGTCGAGCCACATCTAATAAATCATCAATAATTCTAGTTTGCAATTTGACATTACGCTCAATAACTTCCAATCCTTGCTTAATTTGAGCTTCATTAAATTGACGAGTTTGTAAAAGTTGTGTCCAGCCTAAAATCGGATTGAGAGGAGAACGTAACTCATGGGAGAGAACAGCGAGAAATTCATCTTTGATGCGGTTAGATGACTCTGCTTCTAACCGTGCGGCTCGTTCCCTCTTCAATAAATCTAACCTTTCAACTTCAGCTTCCTGCAATTGGAGGCGTAGTTTAGCCTTTTCTAAGGCAGAATTTACAACCCACTGGAGATTTTCTAAAGTTAGTTGTCCCTTAATTAGATAGTCTTCCACTCCCGCTTTCATTGCTTGCACAGCAATAGATTCATTTCCCTGTCCAGTTAACATAATTATAGGCAATTTAATCAGACTTGATTGCTCTCTCAAACGGGTGAGAAATTCCAATCCATCAAGGTCTGGTAGCAGGTAATCAAGTAAAACCCCATCAAGTTTAACTTCCTGACACAGTTTCAGCCCTGCCTCACCTGAACTTGCTTCTAAAACAGTATATTTATACTCAGAATCTTGAAGCAAACACCAGCGATAAACTTCCCGATCTTCAAGACAATCATCCACAATCAAAATCGTTCTTTCCTGCTGAGACATAATTATCTCTTGAATGAATTAGGCAAGGCACTAACTTTAAACCAGTAATCAAAAAAAACTTGAATAGTTTTAATTAATTGTTCAATATCAATTGGTTTAATCATATATCCATTTACTCCGTCTTGATAACACATTTCAATATCTTTGGGGTTAGAAGAAGTAGTAAACACAACAACGGGAATATTTTTTAAAATAGTGTCTTGCTTTAGATGCCTCAACACATCCCGTCCATCAGTTCCTGGTAAATTTAGGTCGAGTAGAATCACTTTTGGTAATTTTTCTTTGAAGTTGTTACCCTCATTTGTACAAGCATGGAGATAATTTAAAGCTTCATCACCATTAGTATAACGACAAACATAAATGTTAATACTTAATTTACCCATTACCCATTTTAACGTTTCAAAATCTTCATCACTGTCCTCAATTAGTAGTAAATATTGATCCCTTCTTTCAGTCATCTGTTACTTTTAACCTGGCAACGTAAAATAAAATGTGCTGCCTTCACCATATATAGATTCTACCCAAATTTTCCCTCCATGACGCTCAATAATTTTCTTAACAATCGTTAAGCCAGCACCCGTTCCTCCCCCGTATCGAGATTGTTCATTCAGACGCTTGAAGATCCGAAAAATGATCTCCTGGTGTTGCTCACGAATACCAATACCGTTATCTTTGACATAAAAAACTAGCGTATCCTGTGTTGGAGAATCTAGAAAACCGATTTCCACCAATTTATGAATGTTATCATTGTATTTAATAGCATTGGTAATTAAATTAGTGAATAGCTCGTTTATTTGTGAGCGATCGCAATTAATAATCGGTAAAGGTCGAGGAATACGAAAATCAACCTCTGTATCTTTCAAATTTATTTTTAACATCTCAATTACATTCTGCACTCTCTCATTCATATCTGTCCGGTTTATCAACAACTCTACACGTCCCAATCGAGAAAAATGCAGCAGAGAATTAATTAAGTCTTCCATGCGCTGAGTTAGACGTACCAGAGTTTGTAATTTAGAAACCCCTGCTTCATCTATTACATTGTTATACTCTTTAAGCAAAATACTCGAATAGTTATGAATGCCTCTCAGTGGTTCTTTCAAGTCATGGGAAGCAATGTAAGCAAAAGCATCTAATTCTGTATTACTATGTTCCAACTCAATATTTATTTTCGCTAATTCATCCGCCTGACGTAACACAATCCCTACTATCGCACTCCTGAGTTCAGCAACGGCATTTATTTCGCAATGCTTCCAGGGTAAAGACTTACCTCGAACAGCTTCTTGCCATAATTCAAAAGATTTTCGCGGAGATAGACGCAACCTTCCATTTGCTTGTACTTCTATCGGCTTATTAGGATTACCCCCCCAATTGACAACTTGAATTACTTCTGGACGAAACCACAGAATATAATTCCTATTAACTTTAGAAATTACTAAAGCAAATAATCCACTAGCAACGGCTTTGAATTTTTCTGCTGCTGGATAAATGTTAGATAATTCATTAGTATAAAAAATATTATTTTCTAATTTCGTTTCTATCCACAGTAGCAACTCTTGTATATCTTCTTCTGAAGGAGTGTTACCTATCAGATTTAATTCCTCTCCTAAAAATATCACCGCTCCTTTAGCATTGACAAGATCTAGTAAATCATTTTCCGATTCAACCAAATTATTGAGCCAAAAGTTTTTCGATTTAGACATTGATTCAATAAATCTAGATTGAATTGATCTTAATTTCATTTGGTAATCTAAATCTTCATTTTCTTCCTTACTCGCCAATTCCAAAGATATAATCTTACCTAAAAATTCACAAACAGTTCGCACTCCATAATTTAAATATTTTGGTGAACAATGATGGCAAGCAATTAATCCCCATAATTTTTGATCTCGGATTAACGAGATTGACATAGAAGCCTCTATTCCCATATTTTTGAGATATTCAATATGTATTGGAGATACACTTCTGAGAACAGAAAAGCTTAAATCTACCTGTTTATTAGTTAATGGATTCACCACTGGAGTTATTTCTACAGGTTGATAATTAACATCGGGAATTAACCGCAAATTGTTGAGTGTATAAAGCTGTCTAGCTTGCTGGGGAATATCTGAAGCAGGATAATGTAGATTTAAGTAAGGAGTCAATGTTTCTAACTTTTCTTCGGCAATGACTTTTCCTGATCCTTCTAGATCAAATTGATAAATCATCACGCGATCAAAACCCGTTATTCGCCGTATTTCTTTGACTGCTGCTGCACACATTTCAATTACAGTGCTTGCCTTTTGCAATTTAGTGATTGAACCATTAACTAAATGATAAAAATCGAAAAAACTAGGACTTTTCTTAGAATGACTAGACTCCAATTCAAAAATCAATAAGCCCCCATAACGATGAAGAATACCATCAAAAGCTTCTAATTTTCTTTTATTTTTAATTACTATCTTTAAAGGATTAATTTTTTTAAAATCTTCTAATGAACAATCTTTGATGGCTTTTATTTGCTTGGAATTGAGTAAGGTTGTTAATGGTTTATTAACTAAATTTTCAGGATGACAGTTAATTAAGTTAAAGGTATTATTACTAACTTGTAAAATGGTTAAATCTGGTTCTTGTAAAACAAATAAAATTCCATGAGGCTGAATTGAACCAGGTATATGAATAGGTTCGCGATCGCAATTAGTAAAATCAGTAATTTCCATCTTATTATTACTACAACATAAAGTTATATAATTTCTCCTATTACTACGTTAATTAACCTATTTTGTAGTCTGTAGGGTGCGTCAAAAAGAATAATCTAGGCTAAAGTCACTAATTTTAAAATTCTGACTCACGTTAACTACTCTAACAGTCGGTTGAGTAACCATAGCATCTACCTTAAAGTAGATATTTAGATAAAATTGTTAATATCTTGGTATCTAAGATGATATTTAAAAAGTGATTAAAAAGATGCCTACGACTTCCGTAAAGGATACGCTACTACACAAGCAAAGTCTATCTGCGTGGACTAATAAAAAATCAAGGGTTTGAAACCCAGGGAGGCCGTCACTGAGATTGAAGCTTATTTTAAAACAGATCAATACCGTTCAATTATAATTAAAAACATAGCAGAAAAATAAATCTTGTCAACCCCCTAGCTGAAACGACCAAAATTCGTTGAGTTATTGATAAAATTCTCAATAATCTTGAGAATAACCTCAGTTTTATTGAGAAAGTCTTTTTTAACTACCTCGACAAAATTAATTATTCACTCAATACTGTTCGGTTAAGATACACCACAAACCCACAAAAGTCAGTAAATATGGATTTTATCTCTTGTAGGGTGCGTCAGACCCGATAATTTAATACACAACAGATTTTCTCTATCTGACGCACCGCACTAATATGGGATAACAAAAGCCTGAAACTAAGTAGGTGGGTGCAAATAAACATAACTATGTGAATAAAAATTAACGAGGCTAAAACCCCCTTCCCTCCTGGCTCCTGGCTCCTGGCTCCTGGCTCCTGGCTCCTGGCTCCTGGCTCCTGCCTCCTGCCTATATCATCTGCATTTTGTACAGTGCGTAAATCCTATGAAATAGCAATTTTAAACTTTTCTTTGCAATACTTAATTTAAATCTAATTAAAAAAGATTAACATAGATTAAAAAAGATATCTAATATCATTTTTAATCACCTTTTTCAGGCAAAATTAAGAGTATGCTTAATCTATAGACAACCTAGTTGCAACTTTAAGTAATTAGGCGTAAATAAACTTAACATTTTATTAGTCTTTTACTCTTAATCATCGAAATTGAGTAGTAAATACTAATAGTCAGGATTTATTTATAGCTATTTACTGATTAGGTTGATCAGCAAAAATCGAATCACCCCATCCTGAAGCTTAATGCTAGTAGGGAAACCTAAGAAACCTTAACAACCATTAACGTAAAATGATAGAAAAAATTTTGCTGGCTGTCTCTGGATTGGGACACGCAGAAGAAATGCTCAAGATGCTCAAAGAGATGCCATCAATCCAAAATGCAAAAGTTACAGTTCTGCACGTTGTAGCCGGACAAAGTACCACTGCTGCAATGACAGCTAAATGGGAAGAAGGTGGTAAGATATTAGCTAATGCCATTCAGTCTTTAAACTTAGACCCTACTCAGGTTTCCTCTATTTTACGCGAAGGGGATGCCAAAGATGTGGTTTGTCAAGTGGCTGAAGAAATGGACGCTGATTTAATTATTATGGGTTCACGGGGACTCAAGCGTTTACAGTCCATTTTAGCCAACTCCGTCAGCCAGTATGTTTTTCAATTGTCTTCTCGACCGATGTTATTGGTCAAAGATGACATTTATGTAAAAAGAATCAAGCGTGTGATGGTGGCAATGGATAACTCCCCAACTGCGCTAAATTGCTTTAAATTAGGTCTTTTTCTAGTCCAAGGTGTTTCCGGTGGCCAATTGGTTCTAGCTAATATCAATACTGATGTAGCTGGTAAGTCTTCGGGAGTTACGGAAATTAAACCAGACAAAAATTCTCCTTTAGGTTCAGCAGTCGCAGAAGCAGAAAGACAAGGTGTACAAACCCGTTGTGTAACCAGCACTGGTAATCCTGGTCAAGAAATCTGCCGACTAGCTGAGGAATTGAATATAGATTTGTTATTGCTTGGTTCTCCAGATCGTCGTCCATCTATTGCTAAGAGTTTCGTAGATTTAGACAGACTCATTGGTGCCTCTCTGTCTGACTATGTTCGCGTTAATGCCGTTTGTCCGGTGTTGTTAGCAAGAACTGTTGCTGAGTAAATAGGGAAAAGGGGAAAGGTTGATTTATCCTCAGTCCCCATTTCCTGTGATCAATCAGAACCCCTACATGATTTGTGCGGGGGTTTTTTATTTTATTGGTAAGGTATTAACTATCTTTTCCACCTTCACGGCTGGCAGTTTGGATGTAAAGAATTATTAAAAACACGGCGGGGACTAATACGAACAAAATGCTCGCTACGAACCCCAGTTCATTAACTTGCATGGCAAGATAGCCTCTCTTTGATTTCCAGTTAACAATTTTAGAATAGCACCATCTTTGACAGAGTTAGTCTAAATTGTCTGCTATTGCAAATTACGAATTATCACACGAGTTACAAAAATTCCCAATTAAGGCTGTACTGCGGAACTCACACTACAAATATTAATTTACGTTCCTAACTGAAAACCCTTGTAGAGACGTTCCATGGAACGTCTCTACTCCTTAACTGAAAAGTATTGGGATAACTCTAAGGTTTGGTGATGACACTAACTGCCCCGTTAACTAAGGTTTGACAAGCTAGACGGTAGTTATCTGGTTTGTTTTTGAATTTTCGAGTTTCTACTTCGGTACGCGGTGAGAGGTTTTCTAGTCCTTCGGCTATTTCAACAATGCAGGTAGTACATTGACCTGCACCACCGCAGTTGGTCATTTTCCCCAAAAATTTATAAATATCAATGCCGTTTTCTATAGCTTTGAGTCGGAGATTTGCACCATTGGCTGCCACTACTTCTTTATTCTCTTTGACAAATTTGATGTTACCCATAACTGATTCCTTGGTATTTGTGTGGCTTTTGGCTTGATCTTACTTAATTATCTGATTTTATTACAAAATATTAATAAATATCTATTTAAGCTAAGATAAGGTAAAGAAAAAATAGGACAGGTGTATAATACCTGCCCAAAAACTAGGGATGGATTGATTTACCTGAAGCCTACAGCAGCTTGCCAAACAAATGCAAGCAATAAGAAGAAAACAGGAATTACTGGGAGTACATTTACCAATGGGTCGAAGATTTGGTAAGCTTCAGGCAATTTTGCTAAAAATAGTGCTGCTTCCATGTTTATTTAAATCCAATTTATCTGACAAAGCTTTCATTATTATTATCCATCAAAGTTGACATTTACTTTAATTTCTTCATTGATGGTTTTTTAGAAATAAGGTGCGTCAGAATCTTAATGACCCATCCTACAGACTACTTTAATTTTTTCGGTAGTGGTAGGGCGATCGCTCAAATTGACTATACTGTGCTATATTTGATACCATGCCAACAGCGTAAGAGAAGTAATCTACCGTAGTCTTTACTAAGAAAACACCCACCGTATAAAATATGTTAAAGTAGGAAAAATAAATTAAGGTGATGAAGTTGCTATGGTATTAACAAAACCAATCATTACACCACCAACTACATCTGAAAATGCTCAAATCCTACTCCCAGATCACACACAACTGCCAGATTCAGATGGAACATTTGTGAAAAATTTTCAAGAACTACCCCAAAGTATAATTCTCACAACTTCTATAGAACCAATTTTACAAAAACTCCATCCCGATGGAAATTATTGTATCGGACAAGATAGCGGGATTTATTGGCGAATCACAGAACCACCAACAAAAGGAGCAGAAGCACCAGATTGGTTTTATGTTCCCCATGTCACCCCATTATTAGCAGGAGAATATCGTCGTTCTTATGTGATGTGGAAAGAAATTGTCGCTCCATTAATTGCCATAGAATTTGTTTCTGGGGATGGGTCAGAAGAAAGAGATACAACATCATTAAATGATATTGATGAAAAAACAGGGGAAACAAAGAAAGCTGGCAAGTTTTGGGTTTATGAACAGGCAATCCGCATTCCTTTTTATGCAATTTATGAAGTCAAGAAAGCATCAGTAGAGGTTTATCATCTTGTAGATGGTAAGTATGAACAAGTGCCGGCAAATGAACGAGGGCATTATCCAATTCCACCAATGGGGGTAGAGTTAGGTATCCAACAAGATACAGAAATACCTTGGTTGCGGTGGTGGAATGCAGACGGTGAGATGTTATTATCTGGCAATGAGCGGGCTGATCAAGAACAACAACGGGCTGATCAAGAACAACAACGGGCTGATCAAGAACAACAACGGGCTAATCAAGAACAACAACGGGCTGATCAAGAACAACAACGGGCTAATCAAGAACAGCAACGGGCTGATCAAGAACGTGCGGCAAAAGAACAAGCTGAGGCTTTAGCTCTTCAAGAACGTCAACAAAAGGAAAAACTATCCGCATACCTGAAAACCTTGGGTATTAATCCTGATGAAATCCCATAGATTTAAATCCTATACTCACGAGCAATGTAGTAAAACAATCGGTAGTAGGTTTCAAATTTTTGGCTATTGCTTTGTCCTTGCCAGTAATATTCCACTTGATTTCGAGTGATTGTTAATCTTACAGAACTTACCTGTTGATCCACCTTAACAACAAGTATACCAGAAACTCCTTGCGCTGTTTGAAAGTTGTGGTTAGTCTTTTTTGCCATTTCTTCCTCTAAATTACCTGATTTTGGCAACTCCTTACCAGCCCAAGACCGAATTTCTACAGTTTTATCTTGTGGTGAAACTAAAACAATTCCATCACTATTGTCTGGATTTGCTAAGGCATCCCAATTACCAGGATAAGGAAATTCAAAACCATAACGGGAATTTCTGTAAGTCTTCCATGTCTGATTAGATGACTCAAACCCATTACCACTACAACCCCACAAAATCATAGCTGTGCTTACAGAGGCAATCGTACACATTACCCGCCCCAGGCTATAGCTTTTCACCACTATTTACAATTTACACTCTTTACTGAGCTATTCTTTCACAAATTAACCCCATTGCTACAGGGATTATCTCCCCCTTTTTTTGATTTGTAAACAAATGTAACGAAATAGCCGTTAAAACGTCTAACCATCTTGACAAGCAATGAAAGAACCGATAACTTGAATACATACCCGGGTAAGACCGTTAAATAGTTATATGCAAACTAAGCAAAAGGTTACTTTGTATCTATCGCCAGAACTGCACAGAAAATTGAAGATTCGTTCAGCCGTCGATTCTGAACCAATGTCAGAACTTGCAGAACAGGCACTGAATTTCTATCTAACAAATTCAGAGTTAGTAGAAGAAATAGAAGCGTCTTCCTACGGGCGAACACACAAACTTTATTCATGTCCAACCTGCGAAACTTCACTGGTCTTACGAGATGGGGAATTAGTTTCCTTGGGTAATCAACCAGGAGTCATAGGAAGCGAACATCTATCCATTGATCAAAGAGAACAAAATGAAACCCATCCCAAGGGTGAGGAAGAATTGGTTCCCTGCTAGTTAGTAATTATAAGTAGATAACTTGTAATTTCTTAGATTTTGCCAACAGCGATGATTGTACTGTCTCTAAAAGGTCTCAAGTAGGTTGATTGTATGAAAGAAGAGCTCAATATTCTAATTCAAGCTCAATACCCTTTAATCTACCTTGTGACCTCCGAGGAAGAGCGGGCAGAGCAAGCTATTTTTAAAGTCGCTACTACTGAGTTAAAGCCCCAACGAAAATTATATGTTTGGACAGTAACTCACGGTATCGTCGAGTATGGTCAGCCCAGAACTGCGAACCAACACAATACCGTTTCACCAGAAGCGGCCATTGATTGGATAATTCGCCAGAAAGAACCCGGTATATTTATTCTTAAAGACTTACATCCATTTATTGATGCGCCGGCAACAACCAGATCGTTACGGGACGCGATCGCTAGTTTCAAAGGAATGCAAAAGAACATCATTTTGATGTCACCGATGCAGCAAGTTCCCATAGAACTAGAAAAAGAGGTTGTTGTCCTAGACTTCCAATTGCCAGATATGGTAGAGTTAAATAAAGTTTTAACCCACCATCAAGAGCAAAACCGTGGACGACGGCTCACAACCGAAGCCAGAGAAAAACTACTCAGAGCAGCTTTAGGTCTAACTAAAGATGAATCGGAGAAAGTATACCGTAAGGCGCAAGTAACTACGGGGCGGTTAACGGAAGATGAAGTAGATATAGTCTTATCCGAGAAAAAGCAACTAATTCGGCGCAATGGCATCTTAGAGTACATCGAAGAAGATGAAACCATAGATGCGATCGGCGGCTTAGAAGAGTTGAAAAAGTGGCTCAAACAACGCTCAAACGCCTTTACAGAAAGAGCTAGAGAGTACGGTTTACCGCAACCAAAAGGGATGTTAATTCTCGGTGTACCCGGTTGTGGAAAGTCACTGATTGCCAAAACTACCTCCCGATTATGGGGTTTACCAATCTTGCGATTAGATATGGGGCGAGTATACGACGGCTCAATGGTGGGTCGGAGTGAAGCAAATCTGCGGAACGCCCTAAAAACAGCAGAATCCATTTCCCCCACGATTCTGTTTATCGACGAGTTGGATAAATCCTTTGCGGGTAGTGCCGGTTCTGGCGATTCCGACGGGGGAACATCAAGCAGAATTTTCGGATCTTTCCTGACATGGATGCAAGAGAAAAAATCTCCAGTGTTCGTGATGGCGACAGCTAACCGCGTTGAGCGCCTACCTGGGGAGTTTTTAAGGAAAGGTCGATTTGACGAAATATTCTTTGTGGATTTGCCAACACCAGAAGAAAGGCAAGATATCTTTAATATCCACCTCAGCAAACGCCGGGAAGACATTGGTAGATTTGATCTAGAACAACTAGCCAAGATGTCCGACGGCTTTTCTGGAGCAGAAATTGAACAAGCGATCGTGGCAGCGATGTATGAAGCCTTTGCCCAAGATCGGGAGTTCACCCAATTAGATATTATAGCTGCACTCAAGGCGACAATGCCGTTGTCAAGAACGATGCAAGAACAGGTCACAGCTTTAAGAGACTGGGCCAGACAACGCGCTAGACCTGCCGCAGCCTCCGTTGCCGAATATCATCGGCTGGAGTTTTAAAAGCTTTCCTCTGTTAAGCAGGGGGAAAGGTTAGCTACAAAGCTAACAGTTACGAAAAAAAGCCGTTCCCATTTAACGCGGCTTCCCACCAAACAAACCGTTGTCATTCTTCATAAAACTTCTCACTGGAGGAAACCCAAATGTCTCACTTTAGCACACTGCGTACCAAGATCACCGATGCCGAAATCCTCAAGGCTTCTTTGCGCGACCTGGGTATCACTGTAAAGACTGAAGCTGATGTCCGTGGTTACAATGGTCAGCGTCTTCGTTCCGACATCGTTGCCGTATTGGAAGGCGAATACGATTTAGGTTGGTCTCGCAACAGTGACGGTTCTTTTGACCTAATTGCTGACCTCTGGGGCGTTGCTAAGAAGCACAATCAGACCGAGTTGATCAACTCCATCAACCAAAAATATGCTGTTAACAAGACCTTGACTGAAGTAAAACAGCGCGGTCTGCAAAACGCTAACGTTAAGTTGGTATTGCAATAACAATTTCTCTGTGCGTTCCCAAAGCTCGACGGGTTAACTAGCTAGTAAGCGGTTAGCCCGCTTTTTTTATGGGTAAGTGGACATTAGGGTTAAAGTTGTTAAATTTGAAAATACTGGTATTTTATTAGCTCATTCAACATTACCCAAAATTAAACTCATAGCCTGATCTATAATTGCAGTGCGATCGACCATTGATCCCAATTTTTCTGCATCATATTGACCTTCAAAAGCTTCTAGTGCAGCCGCATCCAGTGCGGATTTATAGGCATCTGCTAATGTTTCTAATAACTCCGCCGATGAGAGATAATTACCACTTGCTTTGCGCCGTTTATTTGAGCGTTTAATTTGTCGCACAACATTCCTAATTGTTGTATCCCAAGATTTCGTTGATCGTTTTTCAGCGTGCTGTTTAATCAAATGCACCAATAAAATAACACTAAAACTAAAAATCTTGTTCAGCTTGTCATCTTTGCTCATTTCCGTCATTTCCTCCACCAAAAGCAAAGCTGATTGAATATTACCACCAAGCAATAATTGTTTCAGTTCTAATAATTCTTCCATTATTCATCCCTCCTGATTATTACCCAAAATTAAACTCATAGCCTGATCTATAATTGCCGTGCGATCGACCATATTTCCTATTTGTTCCATTGTATAACAACCACCAAAAGCCTCAGCCGATGCACTTGATAAAGCCACTTGATAGGCATCACTAATTGCCTCATGTAATTCTTCCATTAGCAAATAATTACCTCCTGCTTTACGCCGACGATTTGTTTTTTGAATTTCATACACAGCATTTTCAATGGAAACATCCCATGATCTGGTTGTTTTTTTTTCTGCTTGACGTTTGATTAAATGCAATAAGAGAATTTTGGCAAAACTAGAGATTTTATTCAGTTTATCATCCTTGCTCATTTCCGTCATTTCCTCCACCAAAAGCAAAGCTGATTGAATATTGCCACCAAGTAATAATTGTTTCAGTTCTAATAATTCTTCCATTATTCATCCCTCCTGAGTATTATCCAAAATTAAACCCATTGCCTGATCTATAATTGCCTTGCGATCAACCATTGTTCCTAAATTTTCCGATTCGTATTTTCCTTCAAAGGCCTCTTTGGCAGCAGCATCTAAAGCGATACCATAAGCATCTTCTAAGGTTTCTCGCAATTCCGATGGTTGACAATAGTATCCTTGAGCTTTACGTCGTTGATTAGTGCGCTGAATTTCTTTGATAGCATTCTTGATGGAAAGATTCCATGATCTGGTTGTGCGATTTTCTGCTTTTTGTTTGATCAGATGTAACAGCAAGATTTTAGCAAAACTAAAAATTTTATTTAGCTTATCATCCTTGCTCATTTCCGTCATTTCCTCTACTAGCAGCAAAGCTTCATGGATATTGCCATTTAACAAAAATTCCTTCAGTTGAAATAACTCTTCCATCACTCATGTCTCCTGAGTTAAATTTTACTTTTTGGCAGATATCTTCTAATATAATCGCCCATAAAAAACTGTGTAGGCGGCCTTCCCCAGAGAAAACCGCCTACAAAAGTATTGAATTTTGAATTTTCGTAGGCACAATTGTAGAAATTCATCAGCCCTGGAAGCATGATTGCCCATCATCGCCAAGCTGATATTTTCTGCTTTTTGACTCTTGACACCTTCACCGCTCTTAGTGCAAGCTTTTGACTTCCACCTAGACTTAATTAGTATGTTTCAACGTGCCAACGGCCTGCTTTTTTCAGATCCTTCTGATAAGCACTCCAAGTTACACCTTCCTTAGCAGCAGCACCACTCAAAGCCGCATCAATGCCATCTTCCATTCCACGCAAACCGCAAATATAAGTGTGGGTTTTTTCATCTTTAATCAATGACCACAATTCATCAGCGTTTTCTGCCACTCGGTCTTGGATGTACATTCTGCCACCTTGGGCATTTTGTTGTTCCCGGCTAATAGCATAGGTGAGACGGAAATTATCTGGATACTTTTGTGTCATTTCTTCCAGTTCTTGCTTGTAAAGAATGTTGGGAGTGGTTGGTACACCAAACAACAACCAAGCAAATCCTTTAAACTGATAATCTGGATTAGCTGCTCTTTCATTATCCTTAAACATCCGCCATAGGTAAGCCCGCATTGGTGCAATACCTGTACCTGTTGCTAACATGATTACATTAGCTGTAGGATCTTCAGGTAATAACATTTCCTTACCCACAGGCCCAGTGATTTTGACTTCATCACCAGCATGGAGTTGAGTCAAATAAGTTGAGCAAACACCGTAGACTGTTTCACCGCTTTCTGGGTGCTTATACTCCAACTGACGGACGCAAAGAGAGATGGTTTTATCATCTACATCATCACCGTGACGAGTTGAAGCAATTGAATACAGTCTGAGTTTTTCAGGTTTACCGTTTTTATCCAAACCTGGGGGAATAATGCCGATACTTTGGCCTTCTATATACTTCAAGTCTCCACCAGAAAGATCAAATTTCAGGTGTTGAACAATACCAATTCCGCCTTCTTGTACTAAAGATTCATTAGAGATACACTTACCCATGAACGGCGCGTTAGGACGGTAAGTATTCACAGGAACATCAGCGTGCTTGGCTTTGGCTTGAGACATGGTGTTGCCCTTTTTATCCTTCTTTTTAAGCTGTTCGTCAGCCGGTGGTTTAGCAAAGCCTTGGGCTTCACTATTCGTTTTTACAGGTGTGGCTTTACCATTTCCCTCACTGTCAGCACTCACCTGAGTAGGTACAACTACTTCGCTAACTTCCATTGTGGATGCTTCGCGATCGCTGTTAGCATTCTTCCCTTCAACCTTACCATTTACTGGTTGTAAAGTCGAAACAGGTTGAATACTGACAATTTTGCCGCCTAGACGAGTGATCCGTCGCATTTCTTGATTCATGCGGTTGTAAGGCACTCTGATGAATACACTGCCACTTTTACGAATTGGATAGTCCGTTAGGTCAGTTTCTTCGCTCTGACGCAGACCCACCACTTCGTAAACGAAGATACGGCTACCTAATTCTATGTTGGCAGCACCCTCAACAGCACCTTGATTGTTCATTCGCTCTACCACTCCGATATTTACTTAACCGTTCAAAAATTAATTCCCATCCCATGTCAGCTTTAGTTTACCGGATTTTCGTTGCATAAAACTGACCGTTTGGGGAAAACGGCATTATGATCTATCATACCTTGCTAGGTACACTCGCCAAGGAAGTATAGGTATTGCGAAAAGAACACACCTGTTCACCTTCTAACTTAGAGGATAAGTCTTTGGCAGAATGTTAATAGTGAATCAATTTAATCTTTTTTTTAAATACTGTATACACAGAAGGAGTCAGGAGGCAGGGGGGACGCAGGGGACGCAGGGGAGGAATAATTAATTTATTACCCATTACCCATTACCCATTACCCATTACCTGTCCCCTCTTATTGAGTACACCAAAAGATTATTATAAACAGCAAATCTTGTTACAAAATACCTCTTTCTGTTAAAATCAATTGTACCACTAAGATTAAATACTTACCAGCACAGGATTTTCAGCTAGTCTCAGGAGTAACAAGTATCACTTGTTATTTCAAAAATCTAATATGCTGTTTTCTGCTGGATAGAAAGAATGCGGGAAAAACCAAAGAAGGAAACTCCTAGCTTCAAGAATCTGCCGTGTGAAAAATTTATTGATGAGTCATCTTGAGTATTTAGAGGAAAACTATGACTAAGCCGGAACGCGTGGTATTAATTGGAGTAGCAGGAGACTCTGGATGTGGTAAATCTACATTTTTGCGTCGGTTAATTGATTTATTTGGCGAAGACCTAATGACAGTGATCTGTTTGGATGACTATCATTGCCTAGATCGCAAACAAAGAAAAGAAACGGGAATCACTGCGCTTGACCCCAGAGCAAATAATTTTGACTTGATGTATGAGCAAATTAAGGCACTCAAAGAAGGTCAAGCAATTGATAAGCCGATTTATAACCACGAAACCGGCATGATCGATCCAGCAGAACGGATTGAACCGAATCACATTGTAGTGGTTGAAGGATTACATCCGTTATATGATGAACGAGTGCGATCGCTAATTGATTTCAGCGTTTACTTTGACATCAGCGATGAAGTTAAAATTGCCTGGAAAATTCAACGCGACATGGCCGAAAGAGGTCATCGCTACGAAGACGTTTTAGCACAAATAAATTCTCGTAAACCTGATTTTGAAAAGTTTATAGAACCTCAAAGAGAATTTGCGGATGTAGTTCTCCAAGTATTACCCACAAACTTGATAAAAAACGATACAGAACGCAAAGTTTTACGAGTGCGGATGCTGCAACGGGAAGGTAAAGAAGGCTTTGAGCCAACCTACCTGTTTGATCAAGGGTCAACAATTCAATGGACTCCCTGCGGACGTAAACTCACCTGTTCTTACCCTGGAATGCAATTGTACTACGGTTCTGATGTTTACTACGGACGTTACGTTTCCGTATTAGAAGTAGATGGTCAATTTGACAATCTCGAAGAGGTAATTTACATCGAAACCCATTTGAGCAATACATCTACCACATACCAAGGTGAAATGACTCATTTATTACTTCAACACCGTGAATATCCAGGTTCTAACAATGGAACTGGTTTATTCCAAGTGCTGACAGGTTTAAAAATGCGTGCTGCTTATGAGAAACTAACAGCCAAGGAAGCAAAACTAGCAGTTCAAGTTTAAAATCATAGTTTTGCGGCGTTGCTGATTCATCTATGAAAATGATTTTGTGTAATGTCAAAACCCTTGTAGAGACTTTTCATGGAACGTCTCTAAATTCATACCTAAATTATGCAACGCCAGTTTTGTTCACAAAAAAGGGGGATTAAAGTAAGCTCCCCCCTTTTTACAAAATATTGTCTCTTTACCCTATTCCGTGTTTCCTAATTGCAATCTTATGAGCATCAGAATAGGCTTTTTCCATACTTTCTACTAAGATACTGACAACAGAAAACAGGGAAGGTAAATCAAACATTCCGCTAAACAAATCGCTGTGTAAACTCACAAATTAAATCTACCCGTCCCTTACGCAACATAGCCGGATCTAATCTTTCTGTAGTATTGCACGTCATCAACACAACTAAACGCTGTTTAATCTGCATTCCCGATTCATCAATTACACTCTGGTACAAAGTGCCATCTAATAAACCCAAAATATGTTCTGTTTTATTATTATATTGTGCTACTTCTGACGCTCGATCTTGGGCTAAGTTATCAGCTTCGTTGATAATAATGCAAATTCGTTCTAAATAATTAGGAGGAACAAAGTTAGTAATCGCATCATGATCTAGAATAAAAATTACATAACCCAAAGGAACAAGTATTTCCTTAGCTACTGCTTGCGTCCATGCGGTTTTACCTGTACCTGGTTCTCCATGTACCACCACTGCTAATTGATGTTGATTAAGAATGACTTGCTGAACTGTATCAGTAAAGTCTTGAATATTTGGGGGAAATGTCCGCAGCGAAAACTGACTATGAACCTTACCGACACGACTCTGATATCCACTCAACATTACGGCTAAATCATAAGTGGCTTTATTAATTAAGGGGTTAAGATTTTGTGCCATTAAAGTGTATTGTCGCCGACTGCGTTCGTAGGCATCAATTTGTAACCAAATGTCATGTTTAGCCCAGTAAGCATAAACAGTATTGATCACATCTAATCGTTCCCAGCTAATAAATTTCTCTACTGGAAAATAGAAATCTCTTTCTAAGTAATATTGAGTAATAATGTCAGGGGTTTCTAATATTTTTAAAACTCGCAAGACGGTCATTTCTTGCAACAGGTTTAAAACATAATCAATGGGAATGCTGTTGCGACTGACAAGTTGGACAATAGGAATTTCTGTACTCAAAATTTCTTTGTAGCGATTATCTGGTGTGTTTAGATCGGGCGTAATGTAATTCCAGAATTTCTGTAATTCACCACGAGTATAATCTGATGCTAAATTTAAAACATTTGCCCACCAAGCATAATCTTTTCTGGCTAAGGCATCAGCATAATAACTCGCTAAATTAATACTTTTTTGAGTTAGTTCCTGAGTATCATTTAATAGAATTTGCTGAAAATAGTTCCAATCAAAGTCTCGATTAAATGGTCGCCAACCAGTAGTGAGTAAGTTTTGACGGTTATTATTGTTGGAAGTGTTTTCGTTGTATCTAAAATAATCAAAACCCATTATTTTATTTTATGCTGTGATTGAAAGTATCCAGTACAATATAGCAATTCTCAATCATAATCAAGTGTATGGGAATCTGGTTTGGCCAGTAACAACGAGTTAGGGTAGTTGATTAAGTATTGTTTTGACGATTTTCTAGCAAAATTACGGGAATAGAACTAGCTTCCAAAACTGCTTGTGAAACTGAACCAATTAATACTTTGTCCCAAGGTTGATGTCCGCGTTTTCCCATAACGATCGCACTCACGTCATATTCCTGTGCAATGCGGATGATCTCTTCTGGAATCACCCCTGTTGTGGTCAAAAATTCATATCTAATATCTGATAATAACTGTTTGGCTTGTTCTCGAAGTTTGGCTTCACCATGGTTTTCGTTAGTATTAACTACGTGCATAACAATTACTTCTCCATTATTTCTTCTAGCTAAATCTGCCACTTTTGTCAACACCTCTGTAGCTAAATTAGAGGTATCTACAGCAGCTAGGAGTAATGTATTAGTAATAACCGTCACCTTTGTGGGGTCAACTTCTCCTCTTTCTAATAATTTAGGGGCAAAAGTGACCGTAGCCCACGCGCCTAAAGGTGCGGTGATTAAAATTGAGAGGGCAGCGATCGCTAATATTATATCTCCTCCCGGTATCCCTTGCGCCAAGGGAATCCCCCCAATAGCCGCTTGTACTGTGGCTTTAGCGGAGTTTCCTGGTAATAAAAACAGTTTTTCGCGCCAATTCCAATTGCTACCCAAAGTGGCAAGATACCAGCCCACTGTTCGACCCATAAATAAACCAATAGCTAGAATTAAGATCCCCGGTAATAGAACTTTTTCTAATACTTGAAGTTGAATATTTGCCCCCAATAACACAAACAAAAAAATCTCAGCTACCACCCATAAACTATCAAATCCCCCCCGCAATCTTCTAGCTAAGGGAGCATCTAATTCTATCAAGAAAAATCCCATAGCCATTGTTGCCAAATAACCAGAAAAATATGGTAGAATCTGGGCAGAAATTACCAAAAATAAGGCTACACTTGCCGATATAATTGTATCTTGAACTGCATTTTGAGTCCAATTTTGTTCAGTTAATAGTGAAACCAATAATTTAGCAGTTAAATAGCCAAATAATATTCCCAGACTTATTTGCAAGATAATTTGTAATGGTAATAATTGCAGTGCGGTAAATGCAAAACCTCCTGTTTTTAAGAAACTCAATAATAAACTAAAAACTAATAATAGGAGAACATCAGATAAAGCACTACCAGTTAAAATTGCATCAGGAATGCCTTTGTTCACACCCCAGCCTAAACTTTTGAGTCTCAGCATAGCGGGGACAATTACTGCTGGAGATTCTGCACCAATTACACAACCTAAAAGTAGTCCGGTAGGGAAGTTTAAATGAAAGATTACCATAGCAGAAAGAGCGATCGCGATCGCTTCCGTAGTTGCTGGTAAAAATCCTAACCTTAATGCCACAGTCCCCTGTTGAGCTAGTTTTTCTCTATCTAAGCCCAGTCCGGCCTTCATCAAAATAATCATCACCGCCACAGTTCTCAATTCATCGGCAGCATTTAACACATCTGCACTAATGATATTCCCCATTTGCGAGCCAAATACAATCCCCACTAAAATCATCCCAATTAACGGGGGTGCGCCTAAACGACGAGCAATTTGACCAGCGAAAAAGCCCATCAGTAACATCCAAATTATACTGAATAACATTCCTAACTCCTGGAAGTGCAATTTGTCGATAGATACTTTCTACAGGGGAGTTAGGTGATACTTTTACCAAAGCCCTACTCTCCCGCAGTCAGTCGGAAAAGTAGGAACTATCAGCCTATCAAAAGGCGGTTTTGGCGAGTCCCATCGCCATTAATAGCTAAACTATATCATTTTTCCCAATTACCAGCAGGAAAACCGTACTTCTTCAACAGGTTTTCAGCACTGTAACTCAAAGTCGAACTCGATACAATCAAAGCATTGCTAAATTAACGCCATTGTCTACCAAATGTTACAAAAATTAATATATTGTTAGTAGGAGATGGAAATTATGGGTAATCAACTGAAAACTACTGCATTACTCGCTGCACTCAGTGGCTTATTGATTGCAATTAGTTACTGGGTAATTGGTGGAACTGGTGGTTTAATGATAGGGATTGGGTTAGCGGCAGTCACTAACTTATTTTCTTGGTATCAGTCAGATAAAATTGCCTTAGCAGTTTATCAAGCCCAACCAGTTAGCGAAACCCAAGCACCGGGACTTTATCGCATGGTGCAAAGATTATCTGCCCGTGCTAATATTCCCATGCCAGGAGTTTATATTGTTCCAGGTCAAGCTGCCAACGCTTTCGCCACGGGAAGAGATCCAGAACACGCTGCGGTTGCGGTAACTGAGGGTATTTTAAACATTCTACCAGAAGACGAACTAGAAGGCGTAATTGCCCACGAACTTACCCACATTATTAATCGTGATACCTTAACACAAGCTGTTGCAGCCACAGTTGCCGGTGCGATTTCTTTTCTCGCCCAAATGTTGAGTTATAGTCTCTGGTTTGGTGGTGGTTCACGGGATAATGAAAGAGGTGGAAATCCTTTGGGAGTATTATTAACTGTTATCCTTGCACCCATAGCGGCGACAATTATTCAACTAGCAATTTCTCGGACTAGAGAATTTTCTGCTGACGCTGGCGCTGCTAAATTAACACGAAATCCCCGCGCTTTAGCTAAGGCATTGCAAAGATTAGAAGCCACAGCCAAGCAAATGCCTTTAAATGCTAATCCAGCGTTTGAACCATTGTTAATTATTCATCCAATTTCTGGCCAATTTTTAGGTAACTTATTCTCTACTCACCCTGCAACTGACGCACGTGTGTCTGCATTGCTAAAATTAGAGCAAGAATTAGCAACCAATTATTAACTTAAACTATTCAAATTCCCGTTTGAGTAAAGATTGGCAAGTGAAAACTAAAATTTATTCCATAGTCGGCATTCCTGAATATAGTCCTATGTAAGTTTTGCTGAATTACAAGATTGAATAGGGAATAGAGATTATGGAATAAGTTTTTTACATGAAATTTTGCCCCAAATCACTTATCTTATGCAAATAGCTGAATAAATGTGATATTTCTCCTATCAATCTTTCTAAAGCTTCTGAATCTCAATCTAATAATGACTAATTATCAATAAATAGCTACGTGTAATATTTTCTTTTCTTTAGAAGTGATAGTTTCCTCAAAAAGGTTGCTAGAAAAAACAAGATCATCTGTGAACTTTTTAAACGCAGTATTGTAGAAACTACGAAGAATAAAGGAGATAAAATTACTCGGTGAAATTGGAGAACAGACAGGTATTCTACAGTTTTCAAATTGTCCTAGAGTTAAATGGCATTTTGGGTGATCTAATTCCTTATGGTTTCCTGGATCATAATCAAATCTAATTGGTACTGGTAATATATTTTTTGCTATTATATCTCCATATATTTCCTCTGTTTCATAAATTTCAGGATTATTTTGAAAATCTTCTAAAAATGGTGATGGTAAAAAAGCAAGTCTATGTGAAATCAATTCAGAATTTTTATAAGTGTACAAAAGTTGTATTAATGCACCATCAATCATTTTGAAATTGTAGTTTTTACCCTTATCTAATTCCTGATATATTTGCTTATACTCAATATTCTTTAATGCTATTGAAAGATCCTGCATACCGGAATATGCAATTTCGTAACTATCTTTACCAACAGTTGTAAAAGAAGGAAAATTTTGTTGATCACACAAACTCTTTTCTATTAATTTTTGAGTAATTATCTGAATTTCTTTAAAAATTATTTGATGACTGGCCATTTTTAAGTAGATAATCTTTTGAATTTTTGTATTAATTCTTGTGGTAAATCTTCTTTGCGTATTCTACCATTTTCAACATCTTGAAGTAAGTCTTTCACATTCATCATCTCTATACGTTCACGTTCTTGAGGACTTCTATCTCTATTGATAATATTCATTTTTATTCGTTCATCTTCTGTGGGATAGGTGAATTGGAGAACAAAGTTTCTATCTTTAACTTCTTTAAATTCTTCTACTAAACCTGTCATATCTTCACCGTAACCTAATACTCTGATCCAGGCTTTGCTTCTTGTGATAGCAGTAAATAAAATATTTCTCTTTCTGGCAAGTTCTGACCCAGAGAAGCATTCATGAGCATTTATAACATATACCATTGCAGCTTCATTTCCCTTTGCTCTATAGATTCCTGTGAAAGTGACTTCTTCATCACTAAAGAAATCATCTGGTGAACTTGCTACTCCAGCCAGTTTAGAGTTAATTCCTCTGTTTTGCAATAAAGCTCTAGGAATTCCAACAGCACTACGAGTCGTACGAGGGGTACAGTGAATAATCATTATATCATTGTACTTTAATTCATCTTCTTTAATATTTTTCTCTATTTCCTTTACGAGCCATTCCATTTGCTCGTGGTTATTATTAAAGGATTTAAATATAATTAAGTCATCAATATGTGAGTGAGCTTCTAGAAATTTCGGACTAGTATTTTCATTTCTAGCAAGTTTTACAGGTTTTCCATCTTCTAAAATTCCTTCTTCACTTTGATAACCAATATCTCTCCATAATGCTGCATTATCAAACATCTGGATTAATCCCTCTTTCCTATATATTCCGAAGCCCAATGCGTGGGCAGATGTTAGAAGTGGACGAGAATTTCTATAACATTTCTCTAAAATAATATCCTGTTTTGGTTCTCCAGATCTGTTTTTAAGCTTAACATAGGGATTACCATAAGTATCATTTCCAAAAATTTCTGTTGGTGACTCCATTGTTTTATTGTTAAGACTTTGTAATTCATCATAAGCATAAATTAATCTTTTAGGTTGCTTTAAGATGTTATAACAAAGTTGTAGAAAGTATTTGGAAAAATCTTGGGCTTCATCAATCAATATTGCATCATAATACTGCTCAAAGATGTTAATTTTATTAAGTGCTTCTTCACAAACTGTATCAAATTCTTGACCATATATATTAGCAATTTTTATTCTTTTAGCTGCATCTAGGTCTCTAAATTCAATATTATGCTTTTTACATATTTCGTAATAAATTCCTTCCATTGAAGGACTTCCCCAAGCATGAATGATTTTAACTTTTTCCCAATTGGGTTCTTCACCTATTTGCTCAATAGCAAAAGTGTTTATAAAGTGCTTAAATTGATTTTTTAATGAACGAGTATTAAAGGTAACAGCAATATTCCAATCAGGATGTTTTGCGTGTAAATATGCAACTTTAAGAGCCAACACTATAGTTTTACCTGAACCAGCAAGACCTCTAATCCTCTGGACACCTTCAACAGTTTCAATAACAGCCGCACTTTGATCATGATCTAAATTAGCAATAGAATCTTCAAGTTTCTTGAGTTTTGCCCCTCTTGAATCTTCTCGTTTAACATAATTACGCTGGTTTCTCTTTCTAATAGTAGTTATAGCTTGTATAACTGAGTTAAGATGTTCAAAATATTCACTAGATTCCCAATGTAGAGAATTTAAATTTTCTTCTAGATCATGTTCATTAGTTACTACTATATAATCTTCTGAAATATCATTTAGCTTCAAAGCAGGTGCAAATGTGACTACACCTATATCCACCATTAGTTTCCTTCCTTTGGTCAGATGTGTATTTCCTTTGAGTTTAGATTCAAGCTTATTGAAACTTTCATCCTGTGCTTGTTGTATTATATTTATATCTGTTTGGGAGCCTTCAATAATATTAAAAATCACTACCCCATACTCTTTCGATACTAAAAGCGCATCAATTGGATAACCTCCTTGAGAAGTACCTATGATTGGATATCCTAGATATAAACTGCCAGTAATATCGCGTTTGCTTTCAAAGTAATTAGCAAGTCTTCTAGATGCAACTGGTTTATTATTTACATCACCTCGGATTACATTAACCATATTTTTCACCTTGATTATCTTATAATTTTGAGTGATTTCCCTGTGCAGTTTCAGGTTTTTGGGTAATTCAATCACCTAATTCAATTATAACTAAACTGTTGAAAATAATATAGCGGATAAACTCCCGCAAATCTTCATTATTTACCCATTACATAACTATTGCCAACCTGGAAGCGATCGCTACATTCTTGAGTAAAACTGCTAGAATTTCTATCAAACTGTAAAAAATAACCTTAATACCCAGTTTCAAGGGTGAGCATTGCCCACCCTAAACTATTATTCAATCACGGCTGTTGTCTTATTCTTGTCCAACTTGAGAATCAACACACCCAAAGGTGGAAGACATAAATCTAGGGAATAAGGACGATTGTGTAAAGACCAGTCATCAGTCCATTTACCGCCTAAATTGCCCATATTGCTACCGCCATACTGACGAGCATCACTATTGAACATTTCGGTATAAAAACCCGCTTCAGGAACACCAATGCGGTAGTGAGAATGGGGTTGAGGTGTGAAATTACAAACTACAACCACAAAATTCTCTGAATCCTTCTCCCGACGGATAAAAGAAACCACACTATGACGGTTATCGCTACAATCAATCCAATCAAACCCTTCCCGCGCAAAATCTTGGGTGTATAAAGCAGGTTCAGAACGGTAAAGATAATTAAGAGCTTGGAAAAAATCTTTTAATTGCTGGTGGGGTTCGTGCTGGAATAAATGCCATTCCAAATCAGCCCAGACGTTCCACTCACTCCATTGACCAAACTCCATGCTCATAAACATGGTTTTCTTGCCGGGATGTGCAAACATATAGGCAAACAAACAACGAATATTAGCGAGTTTCTGCCATCTATCCCCAGGCATTTTGCCAATTATGTTACTCTTGCCATGCACCACTTCATCATGGGACAGTGCCAACATGAAGTTTTCGCTGTGGTTATACCACATACTAAAGGTAATATTATTCTGGTGGAACTGACGGAACCAGGGATCCATGCTGAAGTAATCCAGCATATCGTGCATCCAGCCCATATTCCACTTCAAGTTAAAGCCGAGTCCACCTGTGTAAGTAGGCCAAGATACCATTGGCCAAGAAGTAGATTCTTCCGCAATAGAAAGAATACCAGGAAAATAGCTGAAAATGATGTGATTTACTTGACGTAAAAAATCCGCAGCCTCTAAATTTTCTCTACCACCGTGTTGATTGGGCAACCATTCCCCTGGTTTGCGACAATAATCGAGGTAAAGCATGGAAGCCACAGCATCAACGCGGATTCCGTCAATATGGTATTTATCAAACCAAAATAGGGCGTTAGCTACCAAAAAGTTCCTGACTTCGTGGCGATTGTAGTTAAATACTAAGGTACCCCATTCTTTGTGTTCCCCTTTGCGCGGGTCTGCGTGTTCGTATAGGTGACTACCATCAAAAAAGGCTAAACCATGGCCATCCTTGGGAAAGTGACCGGGAACCCAATCGACGATTACACCAATTTCGTTTTTGTGGCATTGGTCAACAAAATACATGAAGTCGTCTGGTGTGCCAAAACGGGAGGTGGGGGCATAGTAACCAGTGACTTGATAACCCCATGAACCATCAAAGGGATGTTCTGCAATAGGTAGCAATTCCAGATGGGTATAGCCTAACCCTTTGACATAGGGAATGAGTCTGTCTGCTAATTCTCGATAGGTAAGAAATCGTGCGCCAGGATTTAACTCTGAGACGATAACTACGGCTTCTGTTTCTCCGTTGGGTAGTTTGGCTGGTTCGGAACTGGAAGCGTGTAACCAAGAGCCTAAATGGACTTCATAGACGGAAACTGGTTGGGCGAGGGGGTCACTGTGTCGCCGTTTTTCCATCCAGTCTTCGTCGGTCCATTTGTAGGTATTTAAGTCGGTGACAATGGATGCTGTTTTGGGGCGTGGTTCTTGCTGGAAACCAAAGGGATCGGACTTTTCGTAAATGTGTCCTTCAAAATTTTTGATTTCATATTTATAATGCTCTCCTACGCCGATTTCTGGGATAAATAATTCCCAAACTCCGGTGTGTCCTTTCCGCATCTGGTGTTTGCGTCCATCCCAGAGGTTGAAGTCTCCTAACAGGGAAACGTTACGGGCGTTGGGAGCCCAAACAGCAAAATAAACGCCTTTCACGCCTTCTATTTCTGTGGCGTGGGCTCCTAGTTTTTCGTAAATGCGGTGATGATTGCCTTCGGAAAATAAATGCAGGTCAAAATCGGTCAAGTTGGGGGAACGGAAGGCGTAAGGGTCGTAAATGACCAGTTCGTGTTCCCCTTCTTTGATTCGTAGCTGGTAGTTTTTTAGTTCGGCTGTTTCGATTGTGCATTCAAAAAAGTGGGGATGATGCACTGTTTCCATTGGATATTCTTTCCGTTCTTCGGGAACTACTACCCATGCTGCACTAGCATTTGGTAGGTAGGCTCGCACAGCCCAGACAGTTTTACCATTTTGTTCGATGAGATGTGAACCCAGCACTTCAAAGGGATCGTGATGTTGATTCCCGATGATGCGATTAACCTGTTCAGGCGCGATCGTGGTCATGGACATGAAGCTACCTACGCGAAATATGGTGATTAACTAAATCTACTTTTTTATCTATATATATTCTTTACATTTATTTGCACTTTTGTCGCCTATGTCATATTACTTCAGAATGAGTGTTGATTATCTTCAGAGTTAGACTAGGTAGGAATTTTGGGCTTGAGACTGAATAATTAGAATAACTAATAATTTTATGGTTAAAGTTTCGCTGGATGCTCATATATCTAAAAATGGTAAAAATTGTAGCAAAAATCTCCGTATCCGCAGGAGGAACACTTGTTCTCTGATGGGTGAACTGAGGGTTGGTGGTGGACTTGTTTGTAGTTGTGCTTGTAGTTGGGCATATTGGGCAGCAGTTACACGTTTGCCATCTATGGGCGATCGCGCTTCTGTGATAATCTGTGTTCGCAATATTTCTTCTGGTATATCTTCTGGTGGCGGTAATGCCCCAACTGCTTTCCCTCCGTTGCCAGTTAAAGCTACTAAAATACTAACACTAATACTCAAAACTAAATATCTTAAATATTTCATGGGTAACAGGGGATTGGGGATTGGGGATTGGTAATTGGTAATTGGTGATTGGTGATTGGTGATTGGTGATTGGATCATCTTCAAATCCGTGTCATCAGTGTAATCCATTAAATCCGTGATTCAAGTCCGGGTGGTAATTCTTCGCCGCATATTTGATGGATTTCCACAATTCTTTCAAACAGCCAAGGATATTCTTGATGATAATGGGGAATCAGTGCTAGAGGACTGAGTAAGGCGGCGGCCGTAATATCAGCTACACTTAAACGATCGCCTACTAAATACTGGCTTTTTTGCCAGCTTATAGATAATTCTACCAAAGCATTGGCTAACCGATTGGTAGCTAATTTGACGGTAGCATTGTTGATGTTGTACTGTTTTCTCACTACTCCAATGACAACTTGACTCAATAGTGAGGGGTCGATTTCCTTGCCTTCACCAGCACGAAACTGATAATATACAAATCTTGTGGCTGTACCTATGCTTTCGTCTAACCAGTCTTCTAACATCCAGGCGTGGGTTTGCTGTTCGTGGTTCGACAAAAACAACTTTGGCTCTGGTTGATAGGCTTCCAAAAATTTGATGATTTCCGTTGAGTCAGCGATGGCCTCCGGTTGTCCCTCCATTTGGGGTAACAAAACAGGCAAGGTTGTCAATCCAGTTAGTGGCTTAACTTTGAGAATATGCAATCCAGGAGTCAAATTTTCGCACCGATAGTTAATTTGTTTATAACCCAGTGCTAACCGAGCTTTACGACAATAATGAGATGTACTAAATTGCCGTAGCAACATAAAGCTACCTTGATAAGTAATGAGACAGAATTAATTACACAACTGATTTTCCTGTTCCCTGATCCTTCCTGTTCCCTCTCTCAACGAATGAATTTAATTTTCTCCGACTACTTAATAAATTTTAGCACTCTCACTGAGAGAGTACCGTTACCACAGATTGAAACCAATTGAATAAAGAGAGAACGATCTAGTGAGGAGCGCCGTTCTCTCTCTAGTTATGGAGTTGTTGCAGGGGTAGCACCTGTATCAGCAGGTTCACCAGCGGGTGTTGTAGCAGGAGTCGCAGTGGTATCAGCAGGAGCGCCGCCACCACCATCACAAGCTCCGAGAACAGCCGCCAAACTTAACATCAGAGCCAAACCAAGGATTTTTGTTTTCATGACTTTTGTTTCGCTAATAGGGCAATAAAAAGATTTTGCCTGTTGAATATGATACCTTATTTTTTGATTTTTTAAAGTTCTTTTAGCTTAATTTTGTCCGACGTAAATTTATATACTGTGTATTCGATCAAAAGGCAATTTCTTTACCGCGATCAGTAAAACGCACCTCTTTAATTTTCCATTCGGCGTTACTAATCAGGGTTTTGCGAAGGCTACCAAATAGAGCAAATTGTTCACAACTAGACAGAGATGCTACTTGCCGCTTTGATTCAGGAGCGATTCGTAAATCTACTGTAGCAACAGTATTATTAACGTTGATACGATAACCAGATAGGCTTAAATCAGTTGTATTTTGTTGTTCAACAATTTTACTGATTGCTTCTGTCATCGGTTGCTCAGAAGAAACTGAAACTTTTTCAGGGATTAATTCTTGACATTGATCATCACTTGTGTATAGGGTGACATCTATTTTTTTGCCAGAAATAGCAGCTACAGTCTGATCATCAGGGGAATCTGTATTAGCAGACTTAGCCCTTAGTTGAGCAATGGTAGGGTTTTGGCTAGGAGTTGGAGTTGGTGGATTGTTAGTTACTGTGGGAGTTGGTGTTTCAGTAACAACATTGTCAGATGTATCATTAGAAGCACAACTGGTAAGACTGGCAAAGAAGGCGATCGCTAGTATAAAAGATAAGAGATATTTTCCGTTGGTATTCATAAAATTTTGCTTATATGCAACAGGTAACTGGGAAGGGACAACGGGCAATAGTCAACTGCTATACTATTTCTAGTATCTGTGAAAGAAATCGGGAATTTAAAGTGCATTTTCAGCAGTTTGGTATCGGTAAGGTTAAATTAAGCAAGCAATAAAACCAAATTTTAGCTATTTTTGGATAAGACTCCTAATTTTCACAAACTTCTTTAACTTAGCAGGTCTAAAACTATGGAACTGACAATTGACAACGTTGAAACTGTATTAGACGAAATGCGTCCTTATTTGATGTCGGATGGCGGTAACGTAGAACTTGTAGAACTAGATGGTCCTATTGTCAAGTTGCGGTTACAAGGTGCTTGTGGTTCTTGTCCCAGTTCAGCGATGACATTAAGAATGGGGATTGAACGTCGTTTGAAGGAAATGATTCCTGAAATAGCCGAAATCGAACAAGTTGTGTAGAAATTAAGCGGGGGTGGGTAAACTCCACCCCTAGATAACTAGAATTGGCAAAAGTGATTACTCTATACTCAATGCCAGAATTGAATTGTGATCATTCATGATTCAATATTCTAAATCACCAATTCCTCATCACCTATGCCTCATCCTCTCTACGTGGCCTTTATTTGGCATCAACACCAACCTTTGTACAAGTCTCCTGGTAGTGGGATTTCTTCTTCCCTCAGCCAGCAGTATCGCTTGCCTTGGGTACGGTTACATGGTACTAAAGATTATCTGGATTTAATCTTGCTGTTGGAAAAATATCCCAAGTTGCACCAAACCGTAAATCTAGTCCCATCGTTGATCTTGCAACTAGAAGATTATATTGCGGGTACCGCTTTTGATCCATACCTGACAGCCACCTTGACACCTACAGAAAAGCTAACTCAGGAACAACAAGAATTTATTATTCAACATTTTTTTGATGCTAATCACCATACGCTAATTGATCCCCATCCCCGCTATGCGGAGTTGTACTACCAAAAACAGGAGCAAGGGGAGGCTTGGTGTTTAGAAAATTGGCAATTATCAGATTATGGTGATTTACTAGCTTGGCATAATTTAGCCTGGATTGATCCGCTATTTTGGGATGATCCAGAAATTGCCACTTGGTTAAAACAGGGACGGAATTTTACTTTAAGCGATCGCCAACGGATATACTCTAAACAGCGCGAAATTCTCGGTCGCATTATCCCCCAACACCGGAAAATGCAAAAGACGGGACAGCTAGAAGTCACCACCACCCCCTACACTCACCCGATTTTACCACTGTTAGCAGATACCAATGCTGGCCGGGTAGCAGTTCCCCAAATGACACTGCCTAAGTATCGCTTTCAATGGTCGGAAGATATTCCCCGTCATTTACAGAAATCTTGGGATTTATATAAAGACCGTTTTGATCAAGATCCCCGTGGTTTGTGGCCTTCCGAACAGTCCGTGAGTCCAGAAATTTTGCCCTATATTGTTAAACAAGGGTTTAATTGGATTTGCTCAGATGAAGCGGTATTAGGTTGGACACTGAAACACTTTTTTCATCGAGATGGGGCCGGGAATGTGGAAGAACCACAGCTTTTATATCGTCCCTATCGTTTAGAAACGCCGGCTGGTGATTTGGCCATTGTCTTCCGTGACCATAGATTATCAGATTTAATCGGCTTTACTTATGGGTCCATGCAGCCTAAACAAGCAGCAGCAGATTTAGTGGGACATTTGCAAGCGATCGCTAAAATGCAAAGAGAACACCCCAGTGAAGAACCTTGGTTAGTTACAATTGCCTTAGATGGCGAGAATTGCTGGGAATTTTATCCCCAAGACGGTAAACCTTTCCTAGAAGCCTTATATCAAAGTCTCAGTCACGAACCCCATCTCCAACTTGTCACCGTCTCCGAGTTCCTAGATAAATTTCCCGCCACAGCCACTATCCCCGCAGAACAACTACATAGCGGTTCCTGGGTAGATGGTAGTTTTACCACTTGGATCGGTGATCCTGTTAAAAATCGGGCTTGGGACTACCTAACAAAAGCCAGAGAAGTTTTAGCTAGTCATCCTGAAGCAACCGAAGAAAATAACCCCGCCGCTTGGGAAGCTTTATATGCGGCTGAAGGTTCTGATTGGTTTTGGTGGTTTGGTGAAGGACATTCTTCTAATCAAGATGCCATTTTTGACCAATTATTTCGAGAACATCTGTATGGCATCTATAAAGCCTTAAATGAACCCATCCCTGCATATTTGAGAAATCCCCTAGAAATCCATGCCGCACGCTCAGATCATCGTCCAGAAGGGTTTATTCATCCTATTATTGATGGTAAGGGTGATGAGCAAGACTGGGATAAGGCTGGACGGATAGAAATTGGTGGCGCACGGGGGACAATGCACAATAGCAGTTTAATCCAGCGTCTTTGGTATGGGGTAGATCACCTTAATTTTTATCTGCGGGTGGATTTTAAATCTGGTATTGTTATAGAACAGGATTTACCAACAGAGTTGAATTTACTTTGGTATTATCCAGACAAAACGATGGTTAATAGTCCAATTCCTTTAGCAGAAGTTCCAGACCACGCCCCACTTAATTATCTCTATCACCATCATTTAGAAATTAATTTAGCCACCCAATCAATTCAGTTCCGAGAAGCTGGAGACAGTTATCAATGGCTACCCCGTTGTAGTCGCGCTCAAGTCGGTTTAAATACTTGTTTGGAGGTAGCAATCCCTTGGGCTGATTTACAAGTTTCTCCAGATTATTCTCTGCGGCTGATTTTAGCTTTTGCCAATGAAGGGTGTTTTTCTAGCTATTTGCCAGAAAATTCGCTGATTCCCATTGATGTACCTTAAAAGAATCTAGAGATTTTCCATGGAGTCCCCCTTTCTAAGGGGGATTTAGGGGGATCTGGGGGTGTCATATACCGGGAATCACTTCACCAAATTCAACTATATTAGACCTCTTGCATAAATACTTTGGTGTTGCCAAGAATATTCTTGAAAAGCTCACGCAAAGGCGCAAAGACGCAAAGAAGAATTTGAAAATTAAGACTTTTACAAGAAGTCTATTCTTCTCTTCTTCTAATTCTTCCTCCTGACTCCTGACTCCTGACTCCTGACTCCTGACTCCTGACTCCTGACTCCTAGCCCTAACGAAAGTTTATGATTGATTGATCATATTCATAGACTGCAACATTCTTTCGCGTTTTTTGCGAGCAATTTCTTGTAAATCAACAGTTCTATCAGTTTCATCGACAATTTCACCAGTGATTACCTCCAGAACATCTTCTAAGGTAATCACACCAGCAACACTCCCATATTCGTCTACGACTACTGCTAGATGTTCACGAACTTCTATAAAAGTTTTAAGTAGTTTATCTGCTCTAATTATTTCTGGGACAAAGCGAACTTTGCGACTTAAATTAGCAATTTTTTCTTCATGACTTCCCTCAATCATTGCTGTTAATAAAGTTTCTTTGAGGGCAAATCCGGTTACTTGGTCAATAGATTCATCAATTACAATGATTCGGGTATGTTGAGAGGCAAAAATGTCAGATTTAGCTTCAGCAAGAGTGCGATCGCCCCGTAAATATGTCATCATAATCTGGGGTGTCATTAAATCGGCCGCTGTCACATCATTTAATCTAAACACTCGCTGGATCATCTCCGCTTCTTCTCTTTCAATAATCCCTTCCTGTTGACCAATATTTGCTAAAAGTTTGATTTCAGCCTCATTTGTAGTTGGTCGTTTTCTGCCTCTAGAAAAGGGTGCAGTCACATTTTCTAAAATCCAAACCAAGGGAATAAAAACAATAGAAATCCCAGTAATCGGTATAGCTGCAAGTATGGCAATCTGTTCACAATAACGCTCTCCAATGGTTTTGGGGATAATTTCTCCAAAGATAATAATTAGGAATGTTAATATCCCTGAAAATACACCAAGCCACTGATCTCCTAATACTTGAGTAGCAATACTACCTGTAAGAATACTACCAATGATATTGAAAATATTGTTGAGGATAACAATCGTGGCAATAGGTCGATTCATGTTTTCACGAATCGCTAACAGCGCAACTGCCGAAGGGTTTTTTAATTGTGCTAATTGTCGAACTCTCAGCGTTGAAACAGAAAAAAGTGCCGTTTCTATACTAGAACAAAGTGCTGAACCTAAAATAATTACAAATACAGTAGTTAAAAGCTGTAGCATATATACCAGGAAACTTTAAGCGCAGGGGGCAGGGAGTTAGAGGGTTTTTGAATACCTTGAAGATTTAACTAAATATCCTCTAAAATAGCCTATCTTAACGCACTTCAAAGCTGCTATTCATTAGTATTTAGTAGTAAATCAAAGATTTTTGCTATAATCGGGTGCATAATTCATATTGTGTCCCCACTTGGGCGCGTATCTTAGTATCAACCTTATGAAGACTGTTCTCAAATCCTATCCAGAGCAAGTCACACGATTATTTTCTCACCTGGAATTTGATGGTAATCAATTAAATCATCAACCAGGTAGTGTGTTAGGTAGTACAGCCTTGATTGCGGGAACTACTGTTGGGGCTGGTATTCTTGCCCTCCCCTCCGTTACTCTACCTTCAGGTATTGTACCATCCACAGCCTTACTAATTCTTATTTGGCTATACACTTTGGTTTCTGGGTTATTAATTGCTGAAGTCACCTTAAACACTATCCGAGAGGAAGGTTGTCCTAGTTTGGGTTTGTTGGCAATTGTGGAAAAGACTCTTGGTAAAGGGGGAGCGCGAATTGCCGGCGGCACATATCTATTTATGCACTACGCTCTATTAGTAGCATACATTACTCAGGGTGGAGATATTTTACTATCTACACTAGCTAAATTTTGGGGTCTAGAACATTCTTTGCCGCACTGGTTAGGAACAACTGTTTTTACCCTGTTATTTGGGGGAATCATGTATTTAGGCCGAGAAACCTTGATTCAGAAGTTAAATAGTGCTTTTGTGGCTATTGTAATTATATCCTTTTTAGGTTTATTATTTTTAGGATCAGGGCAGGTTAACAGTACCCATTTTCTCTTTCAAAACTGGAATGCGTTGGGTAGTGCAGTTTCAGTAATATGTGTGGCGTTGTTCTATCATAATGTTGTGCCGGTAGTAGTGACGCAACTAGAAGGAGATATTGCCAAAATTCGTCAATCTATTATTATTGGTTCTGCTATTCCCTTAATTATGTTCTTGGCTTGGAATGCTCTAATTTTGGGCAGTGTTAGTCCTGATATGCTACAGAATAATTTAGAAAGTGGTAGTGTTTTTGATCCACTACAAATTTTGCGAGCAGGTGGAGCGGGGGAATTATTAGGATTAGTATTAACTGTTTTTTCAGAGTTTGCAATTATCACATCATTTATTGGCTTTGTGTATGGATTAGTTGATTTTTTTAAAGATATTTTCCGAATTACTAAAGGTGAAATTTCTCGCTTACCTCTTTATTCACTTGTTCTCTTTCCTCCGATGAGTTTAGGAACAATAAACCCGACAATATTTTTCACGGCTCTAGACTATACTGGGATTTTCAGTATTTCAATTTTAGGTGGCATTGTGCCAGCCATGATGAGTTGGCAACAACGGGAAAAGCAAAAATTAACAAATGGTATCTATCAATCACTAATACCCGGTGGTAAAATTACATTAGCTATGATGATTACAGTTGCATTAGCTCTGATGGTGAAACAAATTTCCTCGCTTTAAATAAATGAGTAGATCATCTTTTAACTATCCCTTTTGATAGAAGCCATAAGTAAATAAAATTTCTAATCTATTTATAGAATTTTAAATGGATTAAAGTATGAATATTATTGCTTGGATAATTTTGGGATTAATTGCAGGTGCGATCGCTAAAGCTATTTATCCCGGTCGTCAAGGTGGCGGAATTTTAGCCACGATGGTTTTAGGTATAATCGGGGCGTTAATTGGAGGGACTTTAGTTACCCTTTTAGAAACAGGAACACTGCAATTTACTGCGGCAAATCTGAGCATACCTGGTATAATTGTTGCTATCTTTGGAGCGATTATTGCTATTTTCCTGTGGGGTTTGTTTACTGGACGTACAAGTTATTAATTCAAAATAATTTTTTTAACCATTATGTAATTCCTGAGCATAACGTTCGCGTAGTGCATACCACTCCAGACGCAGAGAGCGCGGAGGTTGTTATAGTTCCATCTATTCGTGTCAATGTAAGGTAAAACCCTTGTTCGACTGGATTAAACCCATCTCTCATAATCTGTAATTCATTCATCTGCGTTAATCTGCGTTTAATTACTTTTCTATTTGATTTTAATTTCGCCTATTGCCTAACTAACAAGTTGCGTTATCATTGTTTATTGGCAGATTCCGAAATTACTCAATCATGACCCTAACCCTTTACAATACACTCACCCGTCGTCAAGAACCCTTCACAACCGTCGAACCAGGAAAAGTGACAATGTATTGCTGCGGTGTGACGGTATATGATTACTGTCATTTGGGTCATGCTAGAACTTGTATTGTCTGGGATGTAGTTCGGCGCTATTTGCAGTTTATCGGCTATCAAGTCCGATATATCCAGAATTTTACTGATATTGATGACAAAATTCTCAACCGCGCACGACAAGAAAACTCAACTATGGAAGCGATTAGCGATCGCTATATTCAAGCATATTTTGAGGATATGTCCCGCTTGGGAATTAAAGAAGCTGATGAATATCCCCGCGCTACCCACACCATGAACGGGATTCAGCGATTAATTCACGATTTAGAACACAAGGGTTTTGCTTATCCAGCAAATGGGGATGTTTATTATTCTGTGCGAAATTTCTCTGATTATGGTAAACTATCAGGCCGCAAACTGGAAGAACTACAAGCCGGTGCGAGTGAAAGGGTGAATGTTGAAGACGCAGAATATCAAAAGAAGAAAGATCCCTTTGATTTTGCGCTGTGGAAAGCCGCTAAACCTGGAGAACCAGCTTGGGAGTCACCTTGGGGAAAAGGCCGTCCAGGATGGCATATTGAATGCTCGGCTATGGTGCGCGATCGCTTGGGTGATACGATAGATATTCACGCTGGTGGCGCTGATCTAATTTTCCCTCACCACGAAAACGAAATTGCTCAATCAGAAGCTGTGACAGGTCAACCTTTAGCGAGTTATTGGTTGCACAATGGCATGGTAAAGGTTGAAGGTGAAAAAATGTCCAAATCTTTGGGTAATTTTATCACAATTCGGGAACTATTAGATCGTGGTGTAGACCCGATGGCGGTACGGTTGTTTGTCTTAATGGCACAATATCGCAAACCAATAGATTTCACCGATGAAGCTATTTTAGCAGCAACCAACGGCTGGCATACTTTACAAGAAGGTTTACTTTTTGGTGAACAGTACGGGAAACAACTGGGTTGGGATGCAAAACCGGAAAATCTCAGTAATTCCTACATTGACAGATTTACAGAAGCGGTAAATGATGACTTTAATTTTCCTGGTGGGTTAGCTGTGATTTTTGAATTGGCTAAAGAACTACGCCGAGAAGGTAATATTATTGTACATCAGGGAAAAACTGATACACCATCAGAGGATTTACTAAAACAGTGGCAAACTCTGGTAAAATTAACGGATGTTTTCGGTTTAACTGCTACAGCAGCAGCCCAAGAACTGACAACAGATGGTTTAAGCGATGGTGAAATTGAGGAATTGATTCAACAACGCCAAACAGCAAGAAAAGCCAAGAATTTTGCAGAAAGCGATCGCATTCGTGATGAACTATTAATCAAAGGAATTACTTTAATTGATAGCAAAGAAGGTACACGCTGGCATAGAAATTAATTTTTTAAGGGAACAGGGAACAGGGAACAGGGAACAGGGAACAAGTATTATTTCTCTCTTTCTGACTCCTGCCTTCTGCCTCCTGCCTCCTGCCTCCTGCCTCCTGACTCCTGACTCCTGACTCCCCCTAATATTATGTATTCTGAATTAACAAGAACGATTTCTCAACTAAATATTCCTGCTGATTGGATTGGGATTCGTGCTGTTAAAGCCACAAGTACCACCCATGTTGTGCGTGATGGATTACCCCAAAACAACGGTACATCCTTAACAATGGGAGCGATGTTAGAGGTGATGGTAAATGGCTGTTTAGGTTATGCAGCCACCAATTCCCTAACATTAACATCACTACAAAACGCCGCCGAAATCGCTTATCAACAAGCACTAGCAGCCAAAGAATGGTGGATATATCCCTTTGAGCAAAATATCCGTCCTCACGTTGTAGGTGAATACAAATCACCGTTAGTAGAACCATTAAATGCTTTAAATTCAGGAGAAGTTAACCAACTACTAATTAATATTTGTCGAAAAATGAAAATTAACGACAAAATTGTCCAAACTTCCGCCAGATTTAACAGCAACAATAAAGAAACTTGGTTTGTTAGCAGCAACGGCTCCCAAGTGTATCAACAGTTTAGCTCACTTGGTCTTCATTTTGGGGCGATCGCTCAAGAAGGATCATCTGTTCAGCAACGCACCAGCAACGGTTCTGAATCGAACTATTATCAAGGTGGTTGGGAGGTATTTAAACAAGACGAAATTAACTATCAAGCACAAAAAGTAGGGGAACAGGCTTTAGAATTATTGACAGCAGAACAATGTCCAGATACCCGCACTAATTTAGTTTTAGCCCCAGATCAAATGATGTTGCAAATCCACGAAAGTATCGGTCATCCTTTAGAAATTGACCGGATTTTAGGAGATGAACGCAACTACGCTGGAGGTAGTTTTGTTAAAAAAGATGATTTTGGGAAACTAAAATATGGTTCGTCTTTAATGAATATCACCTTTGACCCGACAGTAAAAGGTGAACTTGCTAGTTATGGTTTTGATGATATTGGTGCAGTTGCTACGAGGGAATATGTCATTAAGGAAGGTATTTTACTCAGAGGTTTAGGAAGTTTAGAAAGTCAAGCTAGAGCAGGTTTACCAGGTGTTGCTTGTGCGCGTGCTACTTCTTGGAATCGACCTCCAATTGATCGCATGGCAAATTTGAATTTAGAACCAGGTAACTCTTCTTTTGCAGAAATAATTTCAGGAATTGAACATGGTGTTTACATGGAATCTAACCGTTCTTGGTCAATTGATGATCATCGTTATAAGTTTCAGTTTGGTTGTGAATATGCTAAGTTAATTGAAAACGGAAAGTTTACTAAAACTCTCTGTAATCCCAATTATCGAGCTACTACACCACAATTTTGGCACAGTTTAACTCAAGTTGGTAATAATGCTGATTGGCAAATTTATGGTACTCCCTACTGTGGTAAAGGTGAACCTAATCAAGCTATTTGGGTAGGTCATGGTTCTCCAGTTTGTTTGTTTGCTGATGTTGAAGTTTTTGGTGGGGGTTGAAAAATCTCGGAAGAATATGGATTTAACGAACCACAGAGGCACAGAGAACACAGAGGAATGAGGGTTTGAGAGATTTTTTATTTGGAAGTCTCTTAGTTTTTTAGGACTTATTTATTGACAGGAGAATATAAATATGTATAATCGAAAACCCCTACAATACCGAACTATTGACGATATCAACATAATCATTAATCAAAGTCTGAAACAAGCTATTTTAGTAAAAGCATAAAATGATTAATTTGTACGGTGTCTAAGTCCTATTCTTTTAGAAATTATTTAATTTATAAAAATGAAAATCGAAGAAATATCTACTTTGGAAATTAGCTTTAATCAACTTTGGGAATCTCTATTAATTAAAAAAGTTGAAGGTGAGCATTTCACTATTAGGCTTAACAGCGAAAGAAGTCAATTTACCCGGTTCAATTGCGCTAAAGTCAGACAAACTGGTTTTGTGGCTGATGGTTCGATAGAATTGACTTTAATGGCAGATCAACGCAGCAGTTTTCGTCAGTTTCCTTTTACTGGTAATTGGGAAGTAGATTGGCAAATAGCCTATCATGCTTTAGAAGAATTACGGAATGAATTACCTTTGTTACCAATTGATCCTTATCTAGTTTTACCATCAGGAAATAATGCAAGTCGAGAAGTTAATATAGGTAACTTATTAACAACGAAAGAGGTTATTCCCAATATTTTAGAATTAGTCACAGATTTAGATTTTACTGGTATTTATATTAGTGGAATTGTAATTAGGGCTTATGGTGATTCTAGTGGACAAAAACACTGGTTTGCTACAGATTCTTTTATTTTAGATTATTCCTTATTTATGGCATCTGGTCAAGCTGTAAAAGGAAACTTTGCAGGTAGTAATTGGAATGAATCTGCCTACATTGCTAAAATTAATGATGGAAAAAAGCAACTAGAAATGCTGTCTCGTCCGGTAAAAAAATTGCCCAAAGGAGAATATAAAACCTATTTGGCTCCGGCTGCTGTGGCTGATTTATTAAATATGCTCTCTTGGGGTGCTATCGGTGAAGCAGATATTCAACAAGGAAATAGCGCCTTAGCTGCTTTATCACGTCACGAAAAACAACTGTCTCCTAAATTTAATTTAAAAGAAAACTTCCAACTGGGTTTAGTTCCCAGATTTAATGAATTGGGAGAAATGGCAGCATCAGAATTAATGTTAGTAGAAAAAGGAATTTTAATCAATTCTTTAGTTAATTCTCGCACTGCTAAAGAATATAATAAACTCGCTAACAGTGCCAATGATTCCGAAACTTTGCGATCGCCCGAAATAACAGCAGGTAACTTGACCTTTGACCAGATTTTACCCAGCTTAGGCACAGGGTTATATGTATCGAATTTACATTATTTAAACTGGAGCGATCGCCCTAGTGGTAGAATTACAGGAATGACCCGTTATGCCTGTTTTTGGGTAGAAAATGGCGAAATTATCGCCCCCATCGAAAACCTACGCTTTGACGAAAGCCTATATCACTTCTGGGGTGAACAAAACCTCATTGACTTAACCAACTTTCAAGAATTTATTCCCGAAGTAGGTAGTTACGAAAGCCGTCAACTAGGTGGTTGTTTAGTTCCCGGTATGTTGGTAGATGATTTTACTTACACGTTGTAAACAAACAACAGGAAAATCAGGGTGTAACTTTATTGTAGAGACGTTCCATGGAACGTCTCTACTACAATGGTGATCTCAGATTCCCCTAGTTAGTACAACTCAATACTGACAACAGACCATAAATAATGATAAAGAACCTCTAGGTTGATTATTCCTTACCCAACTAGATGATGTTAAAAGTTTCAAAAGTTAAAAAGGGAAACTGTCAGAAGTTAGGTATTGTATTGCTGGAAGCAGGCTAACGATAATGAAGTCATGAACAAAACCGTTGAAATTTTAGCAGATCAACCAGCATTGGTAAAACGAGCGCTTGAATTGATCTTATCCAAATTAGAGACTGCCATTGAGCAAAGGGGGCAATTTACTATAGCCTTATCTGGTGGCAGCACACCCAAGCCCTTGTATGAAGCAATAGCAAACCAAAAACTGCCTTGGGATAAAATTCATGTATTCTGGGGAGATGAACGTTATGTTGCACCAGATCACCCTGATAGCAATGAATTAATGGCTCGTCGTGCTTGGTTAGACAAAGTAGCTATCCCAGCAGCTAATATTCATGCCATGCCTACCTCCTCAGCTAATCCCGTAGTAGATGCAGCTAAACATGAACAGCACCTACAAGAATTTTTTCATGTTGCACCCGGAATTTTTCCCTCTTTGGATGTAGTTTTACTTGGTATGGGAGATGATGCCCACACTGCATCTTTATTTCCCCATACAGAAGCTCTTAAAGTGCGCGATCGCTTGGTGACTGTGGGTAATAAAGATAACAACCTTCGCATCACTTTTACATACCCATTCATCAACGCGGCTCGAAACGTTATTTTCTTGGTTGCTGGCGCTAATAAAAGACCTGCACTAGGACAAATTTTTGCCCCCTCAGCCGATGATTTTGCCTATCCATCCCGCTTAATTAAACCCCAGGGAGAACTTTATTGGCTGCTAGATACCCCCGCCGGGTTGGAACTCAAACTTTAACTTTTTTCACTTTGGGGTAATTGTTACAATCAAAAGCTAGAGTTTTTCCTCAGCTTACAGGTATTATTTTTACTGTGACATCGACAAAGGCTAAAATTCATGATCGTCTGTCCTAATTGCAATCATCCCAACCCAGACGGCGCTGTTCAGTGTGAGGCTTGCTACACGCCGTTACCAGCAACAACTCAATGCCCCAGTTGTGGGGCAAGTGTACAAGCAGATGCTGCTTTCTGCGGTCAGTGCGGCTTTAATTTGCACTCTAATGTGGCAGTCGTTCCACCAACACCAGTGGCACCAACTATTGCGGCCGATCTGCCAATAGAAGTACCACCATTGGTTATACCTGATCCAATGTTAGAACTTTTAGAACCAGATCCCTTTGGCATCTCTACTCCTGTTAGTTCCAACTTACCACCAACTATAGTCACACCTGAACCCGAACCTGTAGCTGTAGCTGTACCTGAATCTGTAGCTGTACCTGAACCTATAGTTGTACCTGAACCCGTAGCTGTAGCTGTACCTGAACCCGAACCTGTAGCTGTAGCTGTACCCGAACCTGTACCTGTACCACAAGTAGTTGTAGCTAGAACTCAATTACAGCAGGTTACAGGACGACTATTTCATGTTCAAAGTAACCAAGATATTGAATTACCGCAAAATTTCTCTGTGATTCATATTGGTAAACCCAATGATCGGATTCCTCCAGATATTGATGTTGCTGGATTTCCAAATGCTGAAATTGTTTCGCGGATTCATGCAGATATTCGGATTGAAGGAGATGCTTACTATATAGAAGACGTGGGTAGTTCTAACGGCACTTACATTAATAATTTGCCCTTGTTACCTGGTAATAGACACCGTTTGCGTCCGGGCGATCGCATCACTTTGGGTAAGGGAGACTTGGTAACTTTCTTGTTTCAACTCTCTTAGTTATCCGTAATTGATAATTCGTAACTCGTAATTGATAATGAGTAATTAGAGATTATGAATTACGAATTATTCAGGAGCAAAATAAATCATGCCAGCACCAAATCAAGATTTTGAACCATTATTGAGTCAAGAAGCACCCCCTGAGTTTGAACAAATGGGGTTAAATTGGTTAATCATCGCAGCGATCGCCACCGTATTATTATGGCAAATTCCTGGTGGCGATTATATTTTATACCCATTTTCTATTCTAGCAACTTGGTTTCATGAAATGGGACACGGCTTAATGGCAATGCTTTTAGGTGGAAAATTCTATCAATTACAGATTTTTAGTAATGGTTCTGGTGTAGCAACTTATGCTCTCCGTTCAAATTTGGGGGCAATAGGACCGGCAATGGTAGCAGCAGCAGGGCCAATGGGTCCACCTATCGCCGGTGCAGCTTTGATTCTCGCTTCCCGTAGTTTTACAACCGCTTCCCTGAGTTTAAAAATTTTAGGCGGCTTTTTATTATTTTCTACATTAGTTTGGGTACGTTCTTGGTTTGGCTTATTAGCAGTTCCCTTATTAGGTTTAATTATTTTGGCAATTGCTTTCAAATCTTCCCGATGGGTACAAGGGTTTGCAATTCAATTTTTGGGTGTACAAGCTTGTGTAAGTACATATCATCAACTTAATTATTTATTTAGTTATAGTGCTGGACCCCTGGGACTTTCTGATACAGCACAAATGCAGAAATATTTGTTATTACCTTATTGGTTTTGGGGTGGATTGATGGCTGTAGCTTCTTTGGTAATTTTAGTTCAAAGTCTACGCCTTGCCTATCGTTAACAATAATCGGATTTTCGTCAACTATACTCAACACGGCCTAATAATTTGATTTTGTAAGGTTGGGGACATACATGATTACCCATAAAGTAAATAATGTTCGCAATACCCGGAAGCAAAAACACACCAGACGCAGCCAAAAAAGGAGCAAGAGGGGGACCAAAAACCATTCCTGCTAACAAGAAATCAGCAAAAAAACTCACCCAATTAACTTGTAAATCCCTTGACAAAACTACTCTTTGCATTTTTCTCTGCGTCCTCTGTGCCTCTGTGGTTAGTTTTCTTCAATGCCCAAAATGATTATAAATCATCCTCTGGATTTATACCCAATTCTCGCAATTTTGCAGCTAATTTTGCAGCTTTATTTTCTGCTTTTTCAGCCCTGAATCTTTCTAACTGGGCTTCTTCCTTACCTACCAATAATAAATTACCTTCCCTATCCCACCAACGCAACCAAAATTGTTCAGGATGATTTAAATAACTTCCTTGCCATAGTCCTAATTCTACACCTAAAGGGGGAATGGGATAATGTCCGCGTTCGTTAGGCTGCATTTTTTGGTAAGAAAAATCTACCAAATGATAAACTTCTAATTTATCATTATTCACTTCATAAATAGCATAATAGGGAATACGAATAATGCGTTCATATACCCAAAATTTACCAGGTTTTGCACCTTCTTGTAAACCCGCTAGAGGTGTGGTATCTCGTTCTTCTTCACCATTACCACTGGCTAATTCTATCGCAATTAATGGGGGTATATATTCCCGCCATAAAACATAGGAACGGCGAATTTTACCTTCTAATCTTGGTGCTACATCAGGGACATAAAACCAATCTGGTGCTACTGTACCTTTTTCTGGTGGTTCTGTTTCGCGCCAATAAATACCGCAATCTTGACCTATACAAAATTGTCCATCTGGATGTAACTTTTGTAAAGTTTGAATAATTGAATCTGTGATAATTATACTTTGGGGATGTTCTTGAAAGTTCTTCACAAAAGTACCATCAGACTCTGGTAGTTGAGTATGATCTGGAAACTGCGGTGGTATTGCAATATCAGCCAGGGTTTCACTCATACTATTTAAAATATTGCAGTTGTTAATTTAATATTATATCAGGAAATAAGTAACAACGATTATCTAAGAAGTTGGGGATCTTGGGGGTTGTGATTGCCTGAATCAGGATGTCCAGGATTTGAGGATTTACAGGATTTTTTCTGGCATAATGGAAATAAAGACACTGTGAACACACAATGACTACTCAATTAATGGTTCAACCTTCATCTTTAATATCTTCTGGTGTAAAGATGAGTGAATTTGGGGATATTTATTTATTTAAGTTTACCGATGAATTACAATCTCGTTTTGAAGAACTATTAACAAAGAAAAAAGCTGATACACTCACTCCTGAAGAAGAAGCGGAATATGTAGGTATTTCGGAGTTACAGCGAATATTTACCTTAATTAATGCTCAAATAGCGACGAAAAGCAAATGGTGTCCGAACAAATTAGAAGAGTAGTAAGAAAACGATCTAAATTTCTCTGTGAATACTGCCACTCTCCAGAATACCTGAGTCCCGACCGTTTTACCATTGACCATATTATGCCGCAGTCTTTGGGGGGTTCAGATGAACTGGATAATTTAGCTTTGGCTTGTCATCGCTGTAATGAGCGTCATTATAATTTTATAGTAGCTACTGATCCTAAAACTCAAGAGCAAGTTGCTTTATTTAACCCTCGTCAGCAAGAATGGTCAGAGCATTTTATCTGGACAAAAGATGGTATAAAAATTGTAGGTACAACGCCTACAGGAAGAGCTACTAGCGATCGCTTTGACTTCAATGATGAACGACGTGATGAGCCTTCCATTCAAGTTGCTCGAAATTTTTGGGTAGAAGCGGGTTGGCATCCACCACTATCAGATCCTCGTGAAGAATAAAAATCAATTTCCTTGAATATTGACTCTGACAGAACAGGAAAGACGACAAAAGGAAATATTGATAGAACATTTGATGGCGCTGGGTGTAGAACCTGATATTTAATTTGTCAGAATCAGGATGTCCAGGATTTAAGGATTTTCAGGATTTTGCATGAGATTATAGAAATAAAGACACTGTGATTTTTGAAATTATTGGTTTAAGAATAACTGTATATGATACCATTATCAGCAGCTTGCCTATATAGGTAAGTTACACAAAATTGAAAACGCAATAATCCTATGAATATCAAATTTTTTCATACAGATGATTCATCTTATTTTTTTCTTGATCGGTTGCTTATAGTACCGTTTGGCTATAATTATGTTGATGAAAAACCAAGTCCTGTTGAGTTTAGTGAATGCTCTTTAACAGGAGTATTTTTGAAAACTAATAAGAATTGTGCTGTGATTGATCTTGATAATCAGTCTGGTCTGAGATTAATTGACCTGCCAAATTTATTTCCTAAGAAAGTTGAACCGATAACACACCCTGACTTTTTGATAAGTCGTCAAAATCCAAAATATATTTCTGCTAAAAAATATTATGATTATTTGATTGATTTTTATATTAAAAAAATAAATTGAAATCGAATAAATCACCATATGAAGATACTTTTTTAAAGTTTTATTTTGACATTTGTTATAAAATTTTCAAAGATCATATAAATAATTTTTATAAAACAGGTATAGAACAGCTTGCACGTCAAAAATTGGGAAAATCCGGTTACGGTTACGATAATTCTTATAATTATGAAGATTATAATAATTATCAATTCCTTCTAGAACAAGAGATAATAGATATTCAGGAATTAACGCCTTATCCTTTTAATGATGGTAGAGTATTGTTTCAGGTTTTCCTGCCTCTAAATAGCGTACGTTTAAGTGTTGCTGCTAAAGATTTGCAAACGAAGCTTAATAACTATAACCCTAATAACAACTATAGTTATTATAGTTTTAATGCAGTTGGATACACAAGTAAAGAAAATTTTATAGCCAAATGGGAAAAAGGAGATAATGACACTAAAGTACAACAAAATAAAAATAAAGTTGGATTTTATGAAATTGACTTCTTATTCTGGGATGGTAAAGAGATGAGGCTTGTAGAGATAGATGGTAACAAGAAAGACATGAATAAATATATCGCAAAGAGAGAAAATCTTACTGGACACGAAAATGTAATTTTAGAAAATATTAGCAACGACTCAGTTAAGGTAATGTCCAATCGTTTTATAGAGGAAAGTGGTTCAGATAATAAATTAAAAGAAGATATACTTAATTTTATGTCTCCACGAATGATGCGTTTTTGGGAAAACGAAGATACGTCGTCTTTATTTAAAGACCTTGCACCCATTGGTTTCTTTAACAACTATACTGCTCAATTTGATCAATTTCTTCCAAAAGAGCATTTTATATGTATAAAAAAGCTGCCTTGGAATCTTAAAACGAACGAAGGACAATATGTTATTTTGGATTAATAATTATTATCAGATTTAATTCTTTCAATAAAATCGTCCTGCTGTGCTTTGAGTATAGTTGTCCAGTCCATTTGTCAAAACTCACCTTTATCTGACAAGGAGTATTTATTCTAGTATTCCCTATCAAGCAGAAAAAAGCACTAATCCAGATCACATTGCAGTTTTTTGAATCTAACCGAAAAGTATAGAATCCTCAAACCCTAAAAACACAACTCAAACAAACATCCTGTAAATCCTTTAATCCTGTACTTCGACTTCGCTCAGTAACCGGATATGCTGTTCGCGTAGCGTGGCGTATGACTCCTAAGTCGTCACGCAAGCTAGAGCCATTTCTGACAATGATTTAAATGACGAAGTAGTTTAATAAATAAGCTATAATTGTCATAAAATTAATAACTACAATCCATCTTATTTACTATGAGCATTACCATATCAGATGAAACCTTAAATGCCTGTGGAATGAACCCAACCGAGTTTAAACAAGAAATTGCTTTGTTATTGTTTCAGTCGGGAAAACTTGCCATAGGACAAGCTAGTAAGTTAGCACAAATGGATAAAATACATTTTTGTGAGTTACTTAAAGAACGTCAAATACCTCTTTATTCTTATGATATTGAAGATTTTGAACTCGATATGAAAAATTTACGGGAGTTAGGCAGATTGTGATAATTATTAGTGATACTTCTGTGATTACCAATCTAGCCGCTATTGGTCAATTAGACTTACTCCAAAAACTATACAACAAAATTTTTATTCCCCAAGCTGTTTATCAGGAATTAACCGATATAGATATAACAGTACCTGGTTCTTTAGAGGTACAAACTTTAACTTGGTTTGAAGTATATCAGGTCAAAAATCAGGGTTTAGTTACAACTCTTTTGGATAAACAATTAGATATAGGTGAATGTGAAGCCATTACATTAGCAATTGAACTAAATGCTGAATTATTATTGATTGATGAGAGGCGGGGTAGAGCAGAAGCAAATAGATTAGGATTAAGAATTACTGGGTTGTTAGGTGTTTTAGTTGAAGCCAAGCAAAAAGGATTTATTCTATCTGTTAAGCCTCTAATTGATAATCTAATTAATAATGCACAATTTAGAGTTGCAGATGATCTTTACCGCAAAATTTTAAATATCGTTGGAGAGTAATTGTGATTTATTTTCGCCAACTTTTGATAAGTCGTAAATCTTAATCACCACATCAATATTAACAACCCTATGAGTTTTGACAACGTTTGTAAACTACTAGCAGAAAAATATCCCTTTGATTTTGCTAAATGGTTACAAAAGAAGGGAACAGGGAATAGGGAACAGATAAGAAACTAAAGTTGGTGAGTTTAAAGCTCAGTCAAAAAAAAAGATGTTTTTTAAGATGCGTAGCACGAAAAAAAACAGTGTCATTATTTCAATCTCATGTTTTTAAACATGAGTTTTTCCTGTTCCCTGTTCCCTCTGAAATATTGAATTTCAAAACAACCCACAATCTAAACCTCCGATTCCTTTTAGAGAGTTAGACTATTCGGTGAGATTAATCCGTACATATCAATTTCCTGTAACTCAAGTCGTGATCTTCTTACAAGAAACAAATGATCCAATTGTTTTTACTGAAGAATATGTTAATGAAACAACCAGACACCGTTATCGTGTAATCAGAATGTGGGAACAAGATTCAGCTTTATTTCTCGATAATCTAGCATTATTACCATTAGCACCATTAACACAGACAAATTCACCTCAAGGCTTATTATCTCAGATTGCCAATAATGTTGCTAAAATTGCAGATAGGGAGACTAAACAGAATATTGCAGCTTACACAGAGATTTTAGCAGGTTTACGGTTTGAGAAAGACTTTATTCGTCAATTGTTAAGTGAGGATATTATGCAAGAATCAGTCATTTATCAGGATATTTTGCAGAAGGGTGAAGGAAAAGGAGAACAGAAAGAAGCAGTTAAATTTTGTCTACGTTTACTTAATCAACGGTTTGGGGAAATTGATTCTTTAATAGTTGAAAAAGTCCAAGGTTTACCTGTTGAACAGTTAGAAAATTTAGGTGCTGCCTTGTTTAATATTTCTGAAGTTGCTGATTTGGTAACTTGGTTAAATCAACAAGATCATCAGAACTAATGATTTGTGGGGTTGGGTTTTGCAACCCAACCTACTTTATAATTACAAATTTTTCATTAAAGCTACTAAAATTTTCATTAAAGTTTCTAAATCATTGGGTACACGATAAAGGTTTAAGTCTTGAGTAATTTGTTTTGATTCACGATGTAAAATTACAAATTGCCAAATATTACCAATAGAAACTGCACCATAAAGGATAGGATTATCAATAACAGACCAATGATCAAAGGCAATTAATTCTACAGCTAGTTGGACAACTCCTCTTTCTAAATCTGCATTTTTAGCTTCAATAACTAATAATTGATTGTCAGATTTTAGATAATAATCAACAACTCCTTTTAATTGATTATTGATATTTAACGCATATTCTACCCTAACTTTAGCATGAGTATAGTGAATTAGCTCCATAATTACAGGGGCAATTAAAAATTCTCTCCTGGCGGTTTCACTGGTTAAACTTATATAGGGTAAACTTTCTTCAATTCGATTTTTTAGGTCTGGTAATCTTTCTAAGTTTTGTTTAGTTGTTGGTAAGGTTAAAGATTGTGGTTGAAACTTATAGCCAAAATATTCTATAATTTCTTCTGGTTCATAATTCAATTTAAAATAATCAGCAAAGGTGTAGGATTGATTAGAGTCAATTATTTGTATTTTCCCCATTATACCTCCATAATTAAAGGATATTCAAATTGAGAAGGTAAATCTTGTAAATGAAAATTATGATTTTTTTCTTTCTCCAATTTCAATAATACCTTAGCTACATCTTCAGCAATTTCTATGGCCTCTTGTACTGTTTTCCCCTCAGCAACTAAACCTTGTAAATCATCACTTGTAGCTACAAAATATTCTTGTTCATCTTCAATAAATCTTTCAATTTTGAGTCTAATTAGGGCTTGCATTTAGTTAACCTTAATAACGAGGTACAGCAATAAATGGTACTGCTAATATTGTAACTCTCCGCGCCTCTGCGCCTCTGCGTGAAAAACCAAGACACAAAAACGCACAGAAAAATCCTTTGCGTCTTTGCGCCTTTGCGTGAGATATTTCTTAACCTACACTAGCAACATAAGGACTCGTCAACTTATCCAATTGCTGAATTAACAGACTGAGGAACAAACCCACATCTGTCACCACACCTACAGATTCTATTGAACCGCGATCGCTCAATTTTGTCACTACCGCCGGGTTAATATCCACACAGACCATCTTCACACCGGCTGGAGTCATATTCCCCACACCGATAGAATGCAGCATAGAAGATAACATCAAAATCATATCCGCACCTTGGATGATTTTAGAATATTCTTGCTGTGCTAAAATCAAATTCATCTGTGTATCTGGTAGGGGTCCATCATCACGGATTGAACCAGCTAGGGAAAAGGGAATGTTATTTTTCACACACTCATACATTACCCCATTTTTCACCACTCCCGCTTCTACGGCTTTAGCAATGCTACCAAAACGCCGAACGATATTAATCACCTTCAAGTGATGTCGGTGTCCACCGCGTACAGCCACACCCCGCTTCATATCTACACCCAGAGATGTTCCGAGCAGATTTTGTTCCATGTCGTGGACAGCGATCGCATTCCCGCCCAAAAGACCTTGAACGTAGCCTTCCCGAATCAATCTAGAAAGATGCTCACCGCCCCCCGTATGTATGACAACGGGTCCAGCCGTGACAACTACCTTACCGCCGCTATCCTTAATTTTACGCAGTTCCCAGGCGACTTGTTCCACAACTAATTCCACCCGTCTTTCACTGGAAACACCGGAAGACATAAAACTAAATTCTTGGGAGTTGCGTTGTTCTCGTGATTCAGCTTTGCGGATAGTGCGGATACCGAAGACATCAACAACTACTTTGTCGCCAATTTCTAAATCACGCAATAGCTTACACTTGGCTACTATACCATTGGCGGTTTGAGAAATAGCGATCGCCCCATCCATGCGTTGATTTTCTACCCTTAGCCATTCCCCATTCACCCGCACTTCCGTCGGATAAATAGTGCTAACATAAAAATCATCCGGTGCTACCCCTGCCTGGATTACAGGTTCTAGTTTAGAATCTCGCTCATCTTGGGGTAAGTCTACCGCACCCAAATCAATCAACTGGGAGATGATTTCTTCCATCACTTCATGGGATGGTGCAGATACCCTCACCTCAGCCGCAGATGTACTTTGACGCTGTTCTCCCAAGTTGAAATTTAAAACTTGGAAACTTCCCCCGCTATCGACAATCATATCTAAGGCGCGGTTAATCAACCCAGCATCAAGCAAGTGTCCTTCCATGCGGATCACCCGACTTTCCACGGAGACATTAGCGTGTAATTCTTCCCGTACAGGTTCAGTTACCCGCAAAGTCAAGCATTTAGCCGCACCACCAGCTTTGAGAAATTCGGTTAACTGGGTTTCAATAACTTCAAAACCAACTTGAGCCAAACGTGATTTTAAACTATCACTGGCTTTATTCATAATCACGATGTTATCGACATTCACCGCATTACAAGCGAAGTTGACAGCATCAGCTTCTTCAATGGCTATGCGTTTTTCTGGTGCGACGCGCATTTCAATCACGCGGTTGGAGTAGGAATCAAAGGCACCGGGATAATACAGCAAATAACCATTTGCCAAAGGACAAAAGCAGGTATCAAGGTGATAAAAACGTTCATCCATCAACCGCAAGGAAATCACCTCAATGTCCAGCCATTTAGCCAGGTAGGGGTGAGAATCTAATTCAGACCGAAAACCGTACCCAGCCCATAACCAGCGTCCTTCTCTGTCTAGGAGTGCGTCACCAGCACCTTCAAAGGGTAGGTCTTTGGGAAGGACGTAAACATTATAACCGTTTTCTTGAAACCACTGTTGAAAATACGGTTCTTCACCTTGACGTTCTTTATGTAAGAAGCGGCTGAGAACGACATTTTTTCCGAGGACTAAACCCGCATTGGCACTGAATACCATATCAGGCCAGCCTTTTTCTGGAGCAACTAAATCGACAATGGCGTGATTTTTGATTACATTGTATAATTTGTTCCACTGTTCCACAGCGCGATCGCGTGAGGATTTGTGAATATTCCCTTCCATCCACGGATTAATCACATAATCTACATCGTAGTGGTCGGGAGCGCACATTAAAAACCGAATTTGGGAAACCATAAAAATTTTTACTTCGCTTTTCAGTAATCTCTTCTGGATACAGAGTTTTGGTGTTCTACTTCTGTCAAATCTGCTACTTTATTGCTACCTTCTGTTTTTGGTAGGCTTTACAGGGCGATCGTTCCTATTCTATTACCGCGAGGGACAATATGAGCGGTAGCGCAAAAAATGTGTTGTGGGGGATGTTATAGGGTGGCTAATAACCCTGTATACAAAAGCGTATTTATATAGTAAGCTAAGTATACCTTTTGTATTTTATAAGGAAATTGAATTTTTATGTCACAAAAGATAGTTGCAGAAAAGAAAGAAATTAAATTCATATATTCTGATTTCTGGTTTATAATTCCTGAATATCAAAGGTCTTATGTCTGGGGAAGTGATAATATAAATGAATTACTCGATGATCTCTGGTTTGCTTTTGAAACAAAATCTGAGAATGAATATTTTTTGGGTTCACTGGTTTTAAAAAAAACAAATGAACAAAATTTTAAGGAATATGAGGTTTTGGATGGTCAGCAAAGACTTACAACTTTTCTAATTTTGATGGCAGTTTTGCGCGACATAACAGAAAATGAAAAGTTAAAAAAGTCATGTCATCATAGAATAATTCAAGAAAAAGATATATTTGAAGGTGTTCCAGAAAGAATAAGAATAATCTACAAAATTCGAGATCATGTAGAAAAATTCATTAATGAATATATTGCCACAAAAGATGGTACTAAAGACAAAAAAATTGTAGATTATTGTGAAAATAAAAATGTTTCTATATCTCATATTGCAAATGCTATTTTAACAATGCAAAAATTCTTTTCAGAAAAAGAATCAGATGAAATAGAAAATTTTGGGGCTTATCTTGGATTAAAACCAGTATTGATATATGTGTCTACGGAAAATCAAGAGGATGCTTTTAGATTATTTACTATATTAAACAATCGTGGAACTCCACTAACAAATTCTGATATTTTGAAATCAATCAATATTGGTGAAATTTCTGATTTAAGAACCCGTGACTACTATGCAAAAAAATGGGAAGAAATTGAAGGAGATTTTGGCAATGACTTTGATCGTTTTCTCTCTTTTATAAGAACCATATTGGTTAAAGAAAAAGCTCGGTTAAGCTTACTGGATGAATTTGAAGAGAATATTTATAAAAAAAAGCTACTAAAAAAAGGCAAAGATACAATTGATTATATTATTATTACAAAGGAAAATTATGACAAGATAATTACACTAATAGATGGAATAGATATAGGAAACGAATATAAAAATCTTGTTACTATAATGAATTTTGGCTTTTCTTCTAGTGATTGGATAGCACCATTGTTAGCATTTTACTATAAGTTTAGAAACTCAAATTTATTAGAATTTTTGAAAAAATTAGAATATAAATTCAGTAGTGATTGGATTTTACAATACACTCCTACTCAACGTGGCGATAATATGAGTAGAATTTTAAAAGAGATTGAAAAAAGTAACAATTCCCAGGATGTTTTATCAAATAAAACTATTTTTGATGTAAATAAGACTGAATTATATAAAACTTTAAATGGAGAAATTTACGGAAAACAATTTGCAAAATACATCCTCTTAAAATATGAATATTTGAATATGGATCATATAGTTCATCTTTCAAGTTATAAAACTATAAGTGTAGAACATATTTTACCGCAAAATCCCAAAAATTCTAGTGAATGGAAATCAGTATTTACAGATGATGAGAGAAAAAACTGGATAAATAAGTTAGCAAATCTTGTTCTGATTAGCACACGAAAAAATTCAACCTTAAGCAACCTTGATTTTGAAGAAAAAAAAGAACGATATTTGAAAGGTAAAATGGATATTTTTCCAAGCGGTAGGATTTTCGCAACTTATCAGAAATGGAATACAACCATACTAGAAACAAGACAAAATGAGATGTTAAGTAAATTAGTACAATAACCGAGATCATAAGGTGTATTAATCTATACTTGAGAAGTCCATAACTTGCGTTTTTACATCCACATATACCCTTTAAGCAAAAGCTCAAATTGTAACCTTGATAAGTATATCCACAAAGCTAAGGATAAAAAATTCATTTATTATCCTTCTGAAACCGTAAATGGTGCTATAGTAGTGTCATGTCTACCGCACCATTGCTTCACGTTGTTATAGATACTAATGTTGTATTCGAGGGCTTAACAAAACAGGGATGCGCTGCTGGTTTAGTCGTTGATACATGGTTAGCTGGTTTACTTGTAGTTCATGTTTCTAATGCTTTAGCTTATGAATATGAAGATGTTTTGTCTCGTAAACTCTCAGAATCTCGTTGGTACAAACTGCAACCCGTTTTAGGGAAATTGCTCAGTTATGCTCATTTCACAACAATTTACTACACATGGCGACCAAATTCACCAGATGCAGGAGATGATCTCGTAATTGACTGTGCTATGAATGCAGGTGCAACAGTTATTACATCTAACATTCGTGACTTTCAAAATGCAAAACAATCTTTAGGTTTACAAGTTATGACACCTACACAGCTAGTAATTAAATTAGCCTCTGGAGAAATTTAGCTATGAGTAGATTAACACTGAGATTACCAGAAACACTACACCAACATTTAATTAAGTTAGCTGAAACTGAAGGTGTTTCTTTGAATCAATATATAGTTTATGCTTTAACTCGTCAAGCCGTATCCACAGAGTTTATTCAAGCAACACCAGAAAAAGAAATAATTGAGCAAGAACAGAGTTTTGACACACTGTTACAAAGATTAGGAAAAGCTTCGGAAAGTCAAATTAAATCAGTTTTAGCTGAACGTGAAGTGGTACAACCAGAAGCAGAATTAACTCCTGAAATTATTACCTCTCTTCAACAAAAAATAAGTAATGCAATAAGAGTGTAAGACAACAAATAAGTGATAGTATTTTTTATTGGTAATATAGGCGAAAAATGAAAATAAAATTCTCAAACTTAGGATCTATTCAAGAAACAGAGTTAGATTTGCGTCCTCTGACAGTAATTATTGGACCGAATAACTCAGGTAAAACTTATATTGCTTATTCTACCTATGGTTTATGGCAGCGTGTGAGACGAACTTTGAATATTTATAAAGGCCAATTAGACTTTAAAGAGGAAGATTATGGTGGTTGGTCACTGCAAATAGATAATAATCTACTTGATTTTTTTATCAGAGATGCTGAAGAAATGGCCAAAAGTTTCCAAGGAAGTTCTTTAGAATCATTCTTTCAGGATTCAAGTCATAAACTTTTCTCTAAAACATTATTTTCAATTATAATTTCTCGTCAAGAAGTCGAAGATGCGATAAATATATTAACTCAGCAAGAATCTTTTCACTTGGAAATTTTATATTTGGAATACGGTATTCCTATAAAACTAAAACTTAGTCGTCAAAATAATAAGTTATTATTCAGGCTTCAGTCTAATAATGGAGAAAATAATATAAATGAAAATAGGATGTTGATAGAGTATTTCCAGGATTATCATCAAACGAATACGCCAGAAATATATTTTATTGATGTTATTAAACAGATAATTTTCTCTGCTAAAATGTTCCCTTTCCCTGCCGAACGAAATGCTTTTATAAATACCTATAAAATATTAGCAAATAGGCGTTATAGACTTCTTAAAGAAACTCAAAGAGAATTATTGATTAATAGTAGTCCAGACAAACAAATTGAATTATTAAAAGAACAAGGTAATATTAGTTATCCACAACCAGTAGAAGATTTTTTAGATTTTCTAACTGAAATAGAACTTCAAGAAGAAGTGAAAATTAATTCAAACGAACAGAATGAATTTCAAAAGTTAGCAGATGAAATTGAAAAACAGCTACAGAACAAAAATAAAACTAATTTAAAACCTACTAAGCTTCATGGAAAAGAAATAAAAGTTTTAGTTAAAAAAGGTTTAGAAATTGACTTATATAATGCTTCATCTTCTATTAAACAACTTGCACCATTGCTTTTATATTTAAGATATCGTGCAAATAAAGGTGATTTTCTGGTAATAGACGAACCAGAGATGAACTTACACCCAGAATCACAAGCAAAGCTGCTGGAAGCATTATCTATTCTTGTTAATCTTGGTGTGAGAATTTTACTCACAACCCATAGTCCTTATATTATGGCACATTTGAATAATTTAGTTAATGGTAATCATGAAAATCCTGAAATATTAAAACGTCAATCTTCATCTTTATATCTTCAAGATGAAAGAGCATTTTTACCTATGGATAAAGTTAGCGCGTATGAAATGAAAGATAATAAATTAGTCTCATTAAATGATCCAGATTATGGTATAAGATGGGATACTTTAAGTGATGTTTCCGTAGATATTCAACAAAAGTTTTTTCAAATTTATGAAGCAGGACAAGAAAAAGCAGATGAAGCAGAAGAATAATACTACTGCTCAAATTTTACAGGGTAAAAAAGATAAACTAAACTGGCAAAATTTCAACTTTTTAGAAAATCTCCTAGTATTTTGTACAGTACCAGAAAGAAGTGTTCCTAAAGAAAGTGGGGTACATTTTCGGATAAGTTTAGATTCTCAAAATCAGGCTATATGTATTTTGTTTAAAATAGATAGAAGAAATGATCCTCTTATCAAAAATCAAGCATTAAAGCGTCCAGATTATATGTCACTTTATATTGATTCTAAATCTTTCATTTGCACTATTATTGAAATGAAAGGTAAGAATCACAACTCTTTAGAAAATGGAATTGAACAAATTTTAAAACTAAAAGAAATTTTACAAACTGAAATTTCCAATCATTTACCTAGTAAACTTAAACTAAACATTAAATATCAAGGAATTTTATTGACTCCATATAATTCACAAATTCCATCTAAAAAAATAGCAGAGGTAGCTTCCAAGGATTTTATTATTTTACCAATTCAATATGATAATAAAGCTGAGTTATATCCTTATGTTTCCAGGGAAAATGAAATAAATGAAATAACAAAAAAATATAGTCATCAAGAAAATACTGAATCAACAACTTTGCTTATTGAAAAAATTTTAACGAAAAAAGCATTACCAAAACGCATAGATGACTATTATTCTAGCAATTTTTCAAATAGTAAGGATAGGGAAGGGATTTATATTAACTATTTATTACCAAATGACACCGATTATATAACTTTATTTGCGAATACAAAATATACTGAAATTGATATAGATGAAAATGAATATAAAGACCAAATAAAAAGTGAATTAGAGATACTAAATCTGATAAATAGATTAGCAATCAAGTTTTCAAATAACCAAATATCAAATTATGACAACTAAACTTTAAAATACTGTTAAAAGGTTGAAGTATAACAACTTGGATTATTACTTACTTTGACGCTGTTCTCCTTCTCTCTCCTCTAAAGTGTCTGTGAGAGGTTTTACTACTTTAGCGATCATATAACTGCATAGTCGGTATATTTCCGCATTTCAGGAGCTTGAAACCCCAACACAATATCTTCCTTCGCCACACCCAGATCCACCAGTTCTTGGGCTATTCTCATTTCCGTCATATTTTGCTCAATCCAAATCTTTCCGTTCTTAATATCCAAATGTAAAACACAACCATAAACCCGCCGATGACCATCCCAACCTACATTCATTACCTGATAATGGTCTTGTTTCGTATCAAAAACGGTGTAGCAATCAATCGACCCATTGGCGATTGGGATAGCAGCATAATCTGTCAACAAAGACTGAATTATATTCCGATAAAACTCTATGGTATCCATTGCACAATTACCTATTGAATCGGGTCATAAATGCCATCGTTATCTTTCTATGATTTACTTACAATTATAGAACAATTGAAATCCTAGTGCGACTTAGGTTATTATTATTGACGCTGTTTTCCTTCTCTCTCCTCTAAAGTGTCTGTGAGAGGTTTTACTACTTTAGCGATCGCTTCCTCAACAAGCACCTTAATAAACTCATATTCGCGCTTAGTTGGAAACCCTGTATAATTTATTTCACTGTATCGCCACTTTCTGTTTTTGGTAGACTTTAGAGGGCGATCGCTGTAGGCATCGTTCCTATTCTATTACCGCGAGGGACAATGTGAAGAAGATTTTAGTGTGATGTAATAGCAACTTGTTAATTGACGGGTTATACCGAAAATATCTACATCAGGAAGGTTTTTACTTTTTGACCAGATTTCTAGTGTTAAAATCAATAAAACTGTTGCGACATCGAAACTTTAAACTGTCTAAAAGCGTCCACACTAACTAAGTTCACACCAATTAAGTAGGTTCGGGTTCAAAACTGTCGTTGGGATCAGGCAATAGGCCCCTTTACACAGTTTAGTTTTATTTTGTCCACCTACTGATCTATGAGTAATTAGTCCAAATAGTAGATTTTATTTCTGGAGAAAGTGCTTGCAATAGTTAGAATACAAGCTGAAATATTTAACCCCCAATTACTATGATGCTCGGTTATCAATTACCAATATCCAAGATAGGACGCTGTGGATTAGCCTTGCTGCTGCCAGTAGCGATCGCTTTCCCAACTCAAGTACAAACTGCTACCGCCCAATCCTCCGGGGGAAATCGCCCACTGACTATTCGCTCGGATGTGCAAGAATATAATGCCAATACTCAAGTAATTACTGCCCGTGGTAACGTGCAAATGTTGTATCCTTCACGGCAAATTCAAGCCACGGCTGCCCAAGCACAATACTTTAGCAAAGAACGTCGAATTGATTTTAGTGGCAACGTTTATATTTTGCAACAGAATAATAATAGTATTCGGGCAGAAAAAGTTACATACTTAATTGACGAAGGGCGATTTATTGCCTTACCTCAATCTAATCGTCAGGTAGAATCTATTTATATGGTAGAAGATTCCCAAGTAAGTGAAAACCCTGCTAAACCTGCCCCCAAAACACCACCTCTCAAGCGTTCTAATTAGCATAGATCACCCAAAACACGCCCATAGTGAAAATTGTTTTAGAAAATATTCACAAATCCTACGGTAAACGAGTAATTGTCAATCGTGTCAACCTTTCTGTTGCCCAGGGGGAAGTTGTTGGTTTATTAGGCCCTAACGGTGCCGGTAAAACAACAACATTTTATATTGCCACTGGGTTAGAAAAACCTAATCAGGGCAGAGTTTGGTTAGATAATTTAGATATTACACAAATACCGATGTACAAAAGAGCTAGATTAGGAATTGGCTATTTAGCTCAAGAAGCAAGTGTTTTTCGTCAACTCTCAGTTCAGGATAATCTTCTGTTAGTTTTAGAACAAACTCACGTACCGAAACGGGAATGGTCAACCAGACTACATCAACTATTAAGGGAGTTTCGTTTAGAAAAGGTGCGTTTCAGCAAAGGGATTCAACTTTCTGGGGGTGAACGCCGACGAACAGAATTAGCTAGGGCTTTAGCAGCAGGAAGAGAGGGTCCAAAGTTTTTACTTTTAGATGAACCATTTGCTGGTGTTGATCCCATTGCGGTGTCAGAAATTCAGCAAATAGTCGGACAGTTGCGCGATCGCGGTATGGGTATTTTAATCACAGATCACAATGTTCGTGAAACCCTCGCCATCACAGATCGCGCTTACATTATGCGAGAAGGACAAATTCTCGCCTTTGGTATTGCTGAAGAACTCTATAATAATCCACTTGTTAGGCAATATTATTTAGGTGATCATTTCACGGCGTGAATTGCCAGGACTTACGCACGGGATAGGAAACATCAGGTTTTGAGATTGCTTCCTTACGTCGCAATGACGAAAATACGTTAATCTTGCGTAAGTCCTAATTACATATCTAATTGAGGCTAGTAGTCTGTCAAAATGTATTTGACAGATAAAGAAGAAATGAACCGCAAAGGACGCAAAGAGCGCGAAGAAAGAAGAAAGAAGATTTATTTACCTGTTAATTAGTTTTTGACAGACTACTCGTAATTGGTAATTGGTAATCAAATCCCAAACTTCATCCTTAAATCCTGGAAATCCTGATTCAGACAAACTCCTATGCTTTTAAAAAATATTAAACCGTTCTACACCCTGAATTTACTTTTACCTTTTTCGATCATGGATCGCTACTTATCCATGCAGTTACTTCCGCCATTTTTATTCGGTGTGGGGGCATTTACTTCTGTTGTTTTGGCAATAGATAGTTTATTTGAATTGTTGCGGAAAGTTGTCGAATCTGGATTACCAATAAACATTGCTCTCAAGATTTTTTTATTAAAATTGCCCTATGTAATGGTTTATTCTTTCCCGATGTCTACCTTGTTAGCAACATTAATGACCTATAGCAGATTATCTAGCGAAAGTGAATTAATTGCTTTGCGAGGATGTGGGGTTAGTGTTTATCGCATGGTATTAACGGCGGTTTTATTTAGTAGTTTAGTCACAGGAATGACATACGTTTTTAATGAGCAGATTGCACCAGCAGCAAATTATGAAGCGACATTAACCCTACAGCAAGCCCTAAAATCAGATAAACCCTCATTTAAACAACAAAATATTTATTATCCAGAATATCGAGAAATCAAACAATCTGATGGGAGTAAAATCAAGGTACTTTCACGACTATTTTATGCTGACCAATTTGATGGAAAGAAAATGCAAGGGCTAACAATTATCGACCGTTCCAGGGAAGGATTAAATCAAATAGTTGTTTCTGAATCTGCTGAATGGAATAGTGGAAAACAGGTTTGGGATTTTTATAACGGTACAATTTATTTGGTAGCTCCAGATCGCTCCTATCGTAACATTTTACGATTTGAAAAACAACAACTGCAACTGCCCCGCACACCTTTAGATGTAGCTGAAAATAGTCGTGATTATGGTGAAATGAATATTGCTCAAGCCTTAGATCAACTGGAATTAGAACGTTTAACCGGCGATCAACAGAAAATTCGTAAATTAGAAGTGAGGATTCAGCAAAAAATAGCCTTTCCCTTTGTTTGTGTAATTTTTGGTTTAGTTGGTTCGGTAATGGGTACTATTCCTCAACGTACTGGAAGAGGGACAAGTTTCGGCATTAGTGTAATAGTTATTTTTAGTTATTATTTACTTTTATCTATTTCTGGAGCTTTGGCACAAGCAGGTATTTTATCTCCTTTCATTGGAGCTTGGTTGCCTAATCTTTTTGGTTTGGTAATAGGATTACTTCTATTAACACAAGTTGCTAAAAAGTAGGAGTCAGGAGTTAGGAGTTAGGAGTCAGGAGTCAGGAGTCAGGAGTTAGGAGTTAGGAAAAAAGGGGAGGAATAATTCTTTTCCCAAATCCCAAATCCCAAATCCCAAATCCCAAATCCCAAATTCCAAATCCCAAATCCTTTGTTAAACCTTCTCCTTGAGTTCTTGATCTGAAAGTGGTTGAGAATTTTCTTGAAAGGAAAGTTTAGCGGAGACCATACTTTCAGCTTTTTGATGAGCAGTTTCAGCTTGGAGTTCTTCTACTTCATCCCAAGCATTAGCACAGGCTTTAGAATAAGCGCCTTGATCAGTACAGGTTGCACGAGCAAGAGCGATCGCTCTATCCACTCTCTCTTGTAATACCAGTGTTTTTGGAGCTTCTACAAAGTCGCTTTTGGTGATAATATCGGTAATAGAAATAATACCCAACAAATTGCCCTGAATGACTGGAGCGCGACGAATACCAGTATTAGCAAACAACCGTGCCACATATTCCACACTCAATTCAGGATTGATAATAATACAAGGCTTACTCATAATCTCGTAAACCCGCACTTCTCTGGGATTTTTGCTGTAAGCTGTTACCTTATAAACAATATCTGTTTCGGTTACAATGCCATAAGCATCATCATCATAACGACGATCAACGACTAAAGCACGCAATCCCTTTTCTCTCATCAACCCAACCGCTTCAGCAACCGTCGCTGAACCACGAATAGTAACGACATCTCTGGTCATGATATCTTCAGCTTTCATTTTCGTTTTCCATTGGTACATTACAAAGGGAAAAAGCTGAACTGTGATCCAGCCATAACCATAAAATTAGTCTAAATCGCAAATTCTGATGATATCCAATGTAACGGATGCCTAAAAACTCAGCAGGGTGTCTAATTTATTTGAGAATAGACACAAAAAAGTCCGCTGGCGCGGACTGTGGACATTGGATAAGGTTAAGTTGTCACCAAGAGAGCCTACAAGATGTTAGACTTATCTGTATTGTTGCTCTATTAATTTAAAAATTCAAGTCTTTGAACGCAAGGTTTTAGACATAAATACAGGAGTTATGTCCGAAAAAAATTGTCTTTTATATAGGAATATAGAAATGTTGCTGATATAGTGATTCTCGGTTCTATAAAGGTTTACGGCTGATGAACTTGTTTAATATCGAAGCCAACAAAGTCTTGAAATTTAGGTTTTAACAACAGAACAATACTAATATTAAAAATCAATTAGACATAATTACTTTAATTAGGGCTTGTATTCCTGCAAAAATCAAATATTGACATAATAAAAACCCCAGAAGCGATTACTTCTAGGGTATGAATATTTTTAGGCACGATTGAGAACAATACTAATACTAAAATCATGAGAAGTAGGCAATCACAATCATGATCATAGATTGGTAAGTTGTGTTAATAACTCAAACTTGAAACCTAAAAGCCCACAGGTTAATTATTCTGGTATTCTATAAAATTTGATCTAAGATAGGTAGCCAAATTGCCAGAAGTTATGAACGTTATACTACGACCTATTGTCAAACAGTTCAAAGCTTAAAACTTTTGGAAGTAAAACAGTGTAAACAAATATTAGTGTATATTCTGTATACATATTTATCTCCTTTGCGTAACTGCCTCAAACAGTATGGAACTTTTATCTAATACCGTGGCCTTGTCGCGGTTGCAATTTGCACTGACAGCAATATTCCACATGATTTGGCCAGTCCTAACTACAGGTATGTCTATCTACCTAATTGTTGTTGAAGGACTATGGTTGAAAACTAAAAATCCAGCTTATTATCATCATGCGCGTTTTTGGTCAAAGTTGTATTTACTGAACTTTGGAATAGGAGTTGCATCGGGTTTACCAATGGGTTTTCAGTTTGGTACTAACTGGGCTCCACTATCAGAAGCAGTGGGAGATTTCTTAGGTAGTATTCTTGGATTTGAAGGGTCAATGGCATTTATGCTAGAGGCTTCTTTTCTGGGAATTATGATTTTTGGTTGGGAGAGAGTTAATCCGGTAATTCACTATTTAGCGACTATTCTCGTCGCTTTTGGGGCTAATCTTTCCACATTCTGGATTTTAGTTGCCAATTCATGGTTTCAGACTCCTAGTGGTGGGGAAATGGTGAATGGAAAGTTTATTGTTCATGACTATTTTCAAGCAATTTTAAATCCATTCATGTTGAATAGTGTTCTCCATATGTTCTTGGCAACTTTGGAGACTTCTTTATTTGTAATTGGCGGAATTAGTGCTTGGTATATATTGAGCGATCGCCATACAGAATTTTTCAGCAAATCATTTAAAATAGTTTTAGCGATCGCTCTTTTTGTTGCTCCCTTACAAGTCTACATTGGTCATGCTAGTGGCGATCAGGTTTATCACTATCAACCAACAAAACTAGCAGCAATGGAAGCCCAATGGGAAACAATTCCCGCCGGACAATCTGCCAATTGGAGTATCATCGCATCTCCTAATAAAACAGCCGAAAAAAATGATTGGGAAATTTCAGTTCCTAACGGTTTAAGTTACATTCTAGAACTCAAACCCAAACTTTCTCAACCAGTTTTAGGACTCAAAGAATGGAAACCAGAAGATCGTCCACCAATGATTCCTTTAATTTATTATTCCTTCCGCTTAATGATAGGAATCGGCTTTTTCTTAGTAGCATTGATGCTGTGGAGCATGATAAAATGGCTCACAGGTGAACTGAGTAATAACAATTTAGCTCAACAAAAATGGTTATTACAGGCTTGGGTTTTATCAGCACCATTAGGCTATCTGGCTATTGAATCAGGCTGGATTGTTCGCTGTGTAGGCAGACAACCTTGGACAGTTTATGGGCAAATTCGGACTGTTGATGCGGCTTCTCATTTAGAACCAGGTGAAGTATTATTTTCACTGACAGTTATTACCCTTCTCTACAGCGTGTTGTTTGTGTCAGCCATGTATTTTGGTAGCCGAATTATTCGCAAAGGACCAGATTTAACTTTACCAATACCAGGAAGTCAAATAAAAACAGTAATCGCAACTAAAGCAGTAAGCCACATTCCCGATAGTCGTCCTCTAGAAACACTACAATAGGAACAATTATATGGAAGCTTTGTTGCACTTTTTACCACAAGTTTGGTTTGTAATTCTGGGTTTATTTCTGTTCCTTTATGTGCTTTTAGACGGCTTTGATTTAGGCGTTGGTATCCTCTCTCTAACTTCCTCTAATGAACAACGCCGTAGTCTATTAATGACCAGTTTAGGTAACGTTTGGGATGCTAACGAAACCTGGTTAGTCTTAATGGCAGGGGCATTATTTGGGGCTTTTCCCTTAGCTTATGGGACAATTCTTCATGCCCTTTATCTGCCTTTAATGGTAATGGTTGTAGGGTTAATTCTTAGGGCAGTTTCCTTTGAATTTCGAGAACATTCTGATAATAAAAGTTTCTGGAATTATGCTTTTGGAATCGGTAGTTTTATTGCTTCCCTATTTCAAGGATTTGCCTTGGGTGGCGTATTAGCAGGAATCAAAGTTGATGCAGCCGGACATTTTACTGGTGGGATCTGGGATTGGTTAAGTTGGCAATCATTACTAACCGCATTAACCCTTGTCCAAGGTTATGTATTAATTGGTTCAACTTACCTAATTCTGAAAACGGAAGGTACATTACAAGAAACTCACTTTCGCACAGCAAAATTAGCAGCCTGGACAACTTTTATAGGCGCAATTTTAATTACCATTGCCACGCCAATTGTCTATGAAAACGCTAGAGCAAGGCTATTCCATCAACCAGAAGTGTACATTTTTGCCCTGATTCCTTTGTTGGGTATCTTATTGATTTGGTTGCTGCTACAAAGCTTAAACCGTAAACAAGAAATTGCCTCATTTGTCTATACAGCATTAATTTTTCTGCTGACATTTATTGGTTTAGGATTTATTGCCTTTCCTTACATCATTCCCCCCAGCATTACCATTTATCAAGCAGCATCTTCTGCAACTTCAATGGTTTTCATGATTACCTTCATTGGGTTTTTGATTCCAATTATGTTGTTTTACAACATCTATAACTACTTTGTTTTTCGAGGTAAAGTAGTTATTAGTGAAGAGGGAGAATAAATTAGTCAGTTGGGATGTAAAAATTTGCAAAATCAGGACTTACGCAAAATATCTTTCAAAACCTCATTTCTCTGTGAACTCTGTGCCTCTGTGGTTAGTTTTTTAGTGACTTATGCGTAAGTCCTAAAGATTATGAAAAACCTTCGATTTGTAGGGGTTTAGCACTGCTAAACCCCTATTTTTATAAACAAAAAATTCAGCCATTTTGAATATATTTACGAGGTTTATGCAGTCTGACACACCTTACCAATGTGCCAGTTGCGTAAGTCCTGCTTAACTTGACTTTTGTGGTATTTCAACTAATTGATAAAGCTTCTCCTCAAACTTTTCCATACAAGCTGACCAATCAAATTCAAGAATAGAAGGACGGGCTTGCTCAGATAATTTTGCCTTTAGGTCGGGATTTTCTAAAATTGTAATTACCTTTTGGGCTAAATCTTGAGGATTATTAGGTTCGGATACAAAACCATTAATTCCAGATAAAACCTGCTCTGGATTTCCTCCAGCATTAGCTGCGACAACAGGAGTTCCCTGTGCTAAAGCTTCCATGTTAGTTGTGCAGAAATTTTCGGTTACTGAGGGATTAACAAATACATCTGCTCTAGCAAACCAACCTAAAAGTTCTTGACCATGAGATTCACCCCAAAATGTTACACCAGATGGGAAATTTTTGGCACGACGACGAATTTCTGTATCTAATGGACCACTACCAATAATTACTAAATGCACATCAGGAATTTTAGCAGCAATGATTGGATATGCGTCTAAAAGTTGGGTAACATTTTTTTCTGCTGTGATACGTCCAACAAATAATAAAGTTGGTCGATTGTCTTCAGGAATCGGGTTATAACAGATATTATTGGGATGAAATTTATCGCAATCTATTCCTTGATAGGGAACGTATTCGCTACGCTGACATTTTAAGCTTTCATATTTACGCAGTAGTTCTTTTGATGGGAATAAATTGACGTTATAAGTGTTACTAAACTGCTTAATTAAAGCAGGAAGGAAGGGACTTACTAACTTGAAGACAATATCACCTAAATAATATCGAATATAAGCAACGATATCAGTATGGAAAACTGAAATAATGGGCGTTTTTGTGCGCTTTGCATATTCAACTCCCACAGAACGACCATATCCTTGTAAGAATATTGAATATAAACCTCTCATTTGTGCTGCTTCTTCTACAACAATGATATCAGGTTTAAATTTTTCTAGTAATTTGGTGTCACTCCAATGACGATGATTTAATGGTTGAGGTAGAGATTTATAGAAAATTAGTGGTTGTGTAGGAAATGCGTAAGAAGAAAAGTTGGGGAAACATTGTAGTTCTTCTAAGCCGGACATGGGGCGATTTCCGACTTGTTTGGGATATTGATTATTGATTTCTGGGTGAACAAGAAAAACTTCGTGTCCTTGTTGAAGTAGCCACCGAGCGCGTTGGTGTACCGCAACTGAAACTCCTGTTAAAAATGGAGAATATAAACCTGTGAAGAGGGCAATGCGAAGTGGTTGGTGTTTCATAATTGCAGCGAGTTTCTGATTAAAGAGAAATTTTTCCGTTAGGTTGATCTAACAATTGGTAAGGGCGATAATCAAGTAAGCGAATATTCCAAGGACTTTTAACTTGATAAGTGATACCACGCCATTTCACTTTTGACATCCATAGAGAAGATAGCATTGTTAATCCATACACCCAATGTGTTAGGGGAATCCCAATTAACATTTTTAGAATTTGGGTAAATGATAATTTATTCATCGGTTGTTGTTGATGATAAATTACTTTTTGAATTTCTCTTTCTAATACAAAAGTGATTAACAGTAATGCCAATATATAACCGATGTAACAGCCAAGAGAAAAGACTGCTGTATTCCATTGTTGAGTGAATATATTTAACACTAAAAATAGAAGAAAAACAGTAGATAAGGCTACAGTTAAGACAGTTTCTACAACTATTCCAGCCCACCAAGGATGGTAAAGACGAAAAGCAAGAATTTGACGTTTCAGCCAGGGGATTAAGTTAGGTAATTTGCATTCTTCTCTATTGAGCATAATTAGAGAAGGAACGAATTTTACTTTTAGGTGATGTTTTTTTAAAACTCCGCGAATCATGGTATCTTCAGCTAAAGTTCTACTCCATTTATCTAATATTTCTGTTTGGTGTAGAACTTCTGTTTTGATTGCTAAACTCCCACCCCAAGGAATGCTATACAAAGACATTTGCACAACTGTAGAGACGTTCCAAATGTAACGAACTAAAGACCCCCAATGATTACCAGTGGGTAAGTACCAACGGTTTCCGGTTGTTGCACCCACTTGAGGATCGGCTAAAGGATTGACTAATTCACGCAACCAATTGGCATGAACTATCGTATCAGCATCGACGAGAGCAATTACTTGATAAGAGTTATCTAAATCTGAAATAACTTGTAAAAGAGAACTGCATTTAAGACTACAACTATGGCGAATTATTCTTAAAGAATCAATTTGAACGTTTGTTGCTCCGGCTGCTTGGATAGTATCAATTGCTATTTGCCAAGATGGGTCTTCTTGACGATCAATAATCAATTTTAAATCATATTTTGGGTAGTTTTGATTAAATAGCGATCGCAAACAATCTCCTAAATAAGGATCAGCCCCACGTAAACAAAGAATAACGGCTGTTTTGGGTAATTCTCCATCTGATAATAAAGGTTGTTGGCTAGAACGTAAACCTAACAAAAATACAACAACTAAGCATACTTGAATAGTCAGCCAACACAGCAAAACTTTAGAAAATAAGATTGATAATTCGTTCATTTCAGCAATTATAAATTATAGGGAAACTTTACCATCAGTCGGTTGATCTAACCATTGATAAGGATGATATTCAACTAACCGAATATCGGACGCTCCTTGGAGTCTATAAGTAATACCACGCCATGTAATTGTTGAGGTTCGCAGAGAAGAGATAATTGCTAAACCATAAACCCATTGTGTGAGAGGAATAGCAAGTAAAATTCTCATGATCGTGCGGTTTGTCAATTTAGTTATTGCTTGACCTTGAGCATGAATTATCTTTTGTACCTCTACTTCCATCAGCAGAATTATTAATAGTAAACCAACTGTGTAGATGCTATACCAACCAAATAATAGAAAAGCCTGATATAATTGTCCTTCTAATAGTGACCAGAAAATTAAGATCACCACTAGAGTAGGAAACAGGATGCTAGAAATTGATTCGCTGACTATAGCCAACCAATAAGGGTGATAAAGTCTACAAGAAAGTAGTAATCGTTTCAGAGATTCATGTAAGGTGAATAAATTGCAATCTTCTCGGTTAATTATTAAGGCGGAGGGGACAAATTTAATTTTTAAATTATGTTTTTTGATCAGATTGTGCATTAGTAAATCATCATTTAGAGATTTTCCCCACTGATCCATTATTTCTATTTGATGTAGCATTTCTGTTTTGATTGCTAAACTCCCACCCCAAGGAATTTGAAACAAAAACATTTGCACGACAGTCGATAAATTACCAACATAACGTACCATAGAACCCCAATAGTTTCCTGTGGGGAGATACCAACGGTTTCCTGTTGTTACCCCCACCGTGGCATCAAGAAGAGGAGTAACTAATTCGCGTAACCAATTAGGATGAACAACTGTATCTGCATCGACTAGGGCGACTATTTTATAAGAATTATCTAAGTTAGAAATAGTTTGAATTAAAGCATTACATTTGAGACTACAATTATGGTTAAATGTGTTTAAGGTGCTAATTTGAAAATTAGTTGCACCTAATTCATTGATTGCTTCTTTGACAACTTTAAAAGCTGGGTCTTCTTGACTATCAATGACGATTTTTAAATCATATTGTGGGTAGTTTTGTTGTAAGAGCGATCGCACACAGTTAGGTAGAAATGGGTCAGCACCCCGCAAACACAGTATTACAGCCGTTTTCGGTAATTGTTCATCAGATAATAAGTTTTGTTTAGGCGATCGCAGATACCATAAAAATACTAAGATTAAACATATCTGAATACCCAACCAACTGATTAAAGATTTAGACAGAAAGATCATTAAATCTTGCATTGAATCTCCAAGTAATATGAATTTATAACGTTTCTTTCTGAAAGCTTTTATTGATGAATGTAGAGAGGTTCTATGGAACGTCTCTACCGGATATCTCTTTGATTAAGGGTCAAGAGAATATTTAATAACTATGTTGATAGTTGTATTTTTGTCCATCAAAAAACTAGCATTACGGAATTTTGGTGATCCAGTTTGCATAGAAACAATTGGATTTCTAGAAATGCCAAAACCCTCGGTAGGAATACCGAAAAAATCCTTATTCAGTTGGCGATCGCCATTTTGATCATCCACTACAGCGACAGCATATTTACCAGGTTTTAAGTTAGAAAAAACCTTCTTAATTGAATTTCCTGTAATCTTAGTACAACCACTTTGAACTTCACTAGAACTACTGGAAGGAAATCCTTTTTCAGAAGAATAAATTCTCATACAAACTTCCCCTGTTTGGTTGCGGATACCATCAACTATTACAGTTAGATTATTTGTTGATTCCGACATAACTGGTTTAGCATAACCAACGGTCAATAAAGTAGCAATTAACAAACTATTCAACGAAAATATTCTCAGCATAAACTAATATTTACCTCACAAAAAGAGTTGGTGTGATTGGGTAGATGATTAGCGGGCAAGATGCCCGCACCACAATAAATTTTGGGTGTTGTTTATTTAGAACTCCCTAATACATATTGGGATTAAATTAAACAATTGTGGGATGGGCATCTTGCCCGTCCGAATTAATTAAAGCTTTCTGCTTATTCGACAAAAGTATTTTTGCAGCAACCAACAAATCCTTAATTAATAACCATTCAGTCCCTGACAACTTTTTAGCCATACTAAAATGACAACATAAACGCTCGTACCAATTAAGTTCACTCTGATTAATTGAAAACCAATACTCCTTCAAAATACGCCAATGGGGTAACAATAATTTTCCTTTATTGCTAGAATCAAACCACACTGCATAATCATAAAAATTAGGCAGCATATTCAATGAATATTGAGGATTATTGTTATTAAATGACAGGTAATTAGGAAAAAACATACTCAAAGATTGTCCAGGATGACATCTGGCAAAAAATAGGTATTCTGGAATTTCATAAAATCTTCCTAGTAGACCAAGCCTGAGTAATAAAATTCCATCAGCATTGCCATAACCACCCATAGGAGGTATTTTTTTCAAAGCACTGTGACGAATTACTCCATACATTTGATAACACAGGTGTTTAGTTAATAATTCATGAAATCTTTCATGAGGCTTAACCAAATTAGTGTTAAGTTTAATTCCATAATGTTGAAAAAAATTGCCCTGTTCGTCAATAAAAGATGTTTGGGAATGACATAAAATGTATGTGGGATCTTTTTCCAACACATCTATACATTTTTGAACCATATCAGGAGCGTGCAAATCATCATAAGCTGCCCATTTAAAGTATTCACTTGAAGCTAATTCCACAACACGATTGAAGTTACCAGCACAACCAATATTAGTTTCATTGCGATAGTAACGAATACGTTTATCTTGAGCAGCGTAAGTTCTACAAATTTCCTCAGTCTTATCTGTAGATGCGTTGTCTGAAATAATTAGTTCAAAATCTTCAAAGGTTTGCGCTAATAGTGAATCTAGCGACTCCTGGAGATACTTTTCACCATTATAGACAGGTAATCCAATGCTTAATTTTGGTTGCTGGTTATTCATACATTAATTAGTAAAGGTAAATAACTACTTGAGTAACTTTTGGATATCAGTCTTTTTCAACCATTCATGGGTGTGTCGCATTCCCGTTTCTAAATCAACCTTGGGTTTATAATTTAATAAACTTGTAGCTTTAGCAATAGAATAGGAATAAGGACGACTCATAAAATCAACTGATTCTGGAAAAATATCAGCTTTTTGACGAAATAACTTTTGTCCCTGAAGACGTACACGCAGAAATAATTTCATTTCTTCTTTAGGCAGACTTATCGGTGCAGGTAAACCTTCCATTGCAGCTAAGTGCATAAAATAATCTTTCCAGGAAGTTTCTTCCCCATCTGTAATATTGAATGTTTCACCATAAGTTTCTTTTTCTATTGCTAAAAATATGGCATCAACTAAGTTATCTACATACAAATGATTCATTATTCCTTTACCATCACTTGGATATGCAAATAGTTTTTGCCGCATCATCTGAACTGGTCGTACTATCCAGGGGATACTTCCTGCTCCATAGACATCTCCAGGACGGAGAATAATAATACCAAATTCTGGTGAATTTAATTTTATTAATTCTGTTTCAGCTTCAATTTTTGTCTGACAATATGGATTATTATCAGCAGATAGTGGATCAGATTCTTTGACATGATCAGGATAATTAAAGCCATAAACAAGAACACTAGAAAGATGCACAAAAGTTTTTACCCCAACTTGCTTGGCTACCTTAGCAATATTGAGAGTACCACCAACATTTATTTCACGAAAATGCTTTATTTCACCAGCTTCTTCAGCTATTTGAGTTGTGTGTAAAACAATATCTACACCTTGGCAAGCCTTGTGAGCAATTGCCGGATCTGTAATACTACCAACAATAATTTCTGCACCCACATTTTGAGCTTTTTTATCCTGTCCTGGAGAAGTTTGTAATCCCCTTACTTTCATTCCTTGAGCTATGGCTAATTCCGCAGCACGTAAACCAATAAATTCGTCAATTCCGGTGATAAGAATGGTTTTATTGTTGAGGTTCATAAAATTAAATCTGTTGAGTAGTTGCTGAAATTGGGATATCTTGCACAATGATATTAACTCAAGTTGCTAGTTATTAATTCTTCGGATATTTTGTAGTCTGTAGGGTGTGGTTCGGCAAGCTCACCAACCACGTCATACGAAATAATTTAGGCTGAAATGACTAATTTTAAGTTTCTGAAGCACCTTATTTTATCTAACTAGCAACTTACGTTATTATTGCAAAGAGTGATGATTTTGTATGGTGGGGAATGCCCAGCTACCTTTATTAGAAAGATGCAAGATGTGAGTTTAGAAAATATCAGCCGGGTCTGCTGAACGGAGTTTATTGATAGCTAATGAACCAGATGTGATGCAAATTAGAACTGTAGAGATTAGTACCAGTCCAGCATTATTAAAGGTCATCACTATTGGTAATTGAGTTGCTTCCATTGCAAAATCATATAAACCTATAGAGACGATAAATCCAGGTATATAGCCTAGAATTGCTAATATTAATGCCTGTTGAAATACAACATTTAATAAATAGAGATTGGCATAACCAATTGCTTTTAAAGTTGCGTAGGCAATAAATTGGGTGGCAATATTGCTATAGAGAATTTGATAAACAATCACCACACCAACCACAGAAGCCATTGTTAGCATCAAGTTCAGAATAAAACCAATAGGTGTTCTCACCGACCAATATTTCTTCTCAAAATCAATAAACCCTTGACGAGTAAAAGCTTTAACATCATTTGGTAAACTAGCTTCTAGTGCTTCTAAAACTTTGTTTGGATCAACTCCAGGTTTGAGGGTGATGATTCCTACATCTATCTTTTCTGCTGGACGACTATTAGGATTAATCCTCAAGAAAGTTGTATCGCTAACAATTAAGTTACCATCTACACCAAAGGAGGGTCCTAAACTAAATAAACCACCTACTCTTACTCGATAACCTTTAATAGCATCAAAGGGGAATATTTCAATTGTTTGTTCAGTATTTCCCTGCTCAAATAGTGTTGCTATTGCTCCAAATTCTGGTCGAGAATCTCGATCAAATAACATCACATCAGGAATTTTTAGCTTATCTAAATTATTTTCGACTTCTGGAATATTCATTACTGGTTTACCCGGATCAAAACCAATAACATAGATAGAATATTTTTCTCCAGTTGTAGGGTTTTTTAATTTAGCAAACTGTAGATACATTGGGCTAACTGATTCAACGCCATCAAACCCTAAAGTTTGATATAATCGAGTTCTAGAAAAGCTTTGAATTGCTGTTAAAGACTTATATTGAGAACTGACTAAAAATAAATCACCCCGAAGATTTTGATGGACTGCTGTAGCACTAGAATAGAGGGCATCTTGAAACCCTAACTGAATGAACATTAGGAGTACAATAAAACCAATTCCGGCTATAGCTATGACAAAACGAACTTTCTGCTGGGCTAATTGTAGCCATGCTAAAGGAATTTTTAAATTCATAAATTGGTAATGGGTAATGGGTAATTGGTAATAGAGAATTAATGATTTACTCCAGTTACTAATGCCTAAATGTGAATAGAAACGTCTACTTGTAAGTTGGTTAAACGAACCAATTTTTTACTGTCAGCAGGATGATCAATGGATATTTTTACTTCGACTATTCTGCGGTCTGTATCTGAGTTGGGGTTAATACTAAAGACACTTTGTTTGTCAACTCGCCAACCGACTTCAGTAACAGTACCTTGTATTTTGCTGGGAAAAGATGTGCTAGTAATAGTTGCTTTTTGTCCAACACGCACATTTTTAATATCAGTTTGATAGACCTCAGCTAACACGTTCATTTGTGTTGTGTTCCCAATTTCTGCAAAGCCAGAAGTGCTAATAACTTCACCATTTTTAGCGTGAATTTTTAAAATTCTGCCGTCAATGGGAGCTTTAATGTAAGTTAAATCATAGTCTGCTTTTGCTTGCTGAATGGCAGTTTCCGCGCTTTTAACTTCGCTTTGTGCAACTTCAATATCTACAGGACGTACTTCTTTAATACTGTTGAGTTTAGCTTGTGCTTCTTTTGTTTGATCTCGTAGAGTGTTTTCTGTCCGTTGTAGTGTGGCTTTAGCTTCTGTTAACTGCTGTTGTGTAGTTTTTAGTTGCAAAATTTTACTATCTGCTACGGAGGCAGAAATAGCACCATCTTTATATAATTGTTGATAGCGATCGCTCTCTGTTTTCGCATTATCTACTTCAGCTTGTAAACGGTTAATTGTCGCTGTTTGAGCCGCTACTTCTCCATTTAATTGAGATTCTAAACGAGTAATTGCCGCTTTTTGAGCATTAATATCACCAGATTTAGCTCCGGCTTTTATCTGTGCTAATTTAGCCTTGGCAATTAATAGTTTATCCAAACTTTGTTGTAAAGCTGTTTTAGAACGGTAATAATTTTCTAAATAAGCTAATACTTGTCCTGTTTTAACTTCTTCTCCTTCTTCTACCAATAATTTTTCTACTCGTACACCATTGATAGAATTGGGAGCAGATAAATAAGTCACTTTACCTTGTGGTTGCAAGCGTCCTAAAGCAGTTACAGCAACCTTAACAGGGGTAGCTTTGGGGGAATTTGTGGGAGTAACTGAAGGAGACTGAGGAGTTGGTTTTACACCCAATTGATACAAAGCATATAGAGATACTAACCCAGTAGCTAAAGTAATGGAAACTGCTAAAATTATTTTCGATTTCAGTGCAGTTTTATTGAATAGCTGACGTTCTTTATTTACTGACATATTTTTCTTCCAATTATGTTCTGTCAAGTGATAGTTGTAATGATGATATTCAGATATTTATCCACTATAATTTTTAGAGAAGGTGGATTTATCTAATTATTGATAGATGAATTTTTGTCAACATTGGAAGCAAACATAAATAATAAACTGACCAGCAAAATTAACAGGGTTTAAACTTCCAATTATTCTCACTTTTATCATTAACTGTCAGTTGATGGAGTAGCGTAAAATACGGTAAGAGGGACTAAAGTTTCTAAATTACAATGTAGCGACTATATAAATGACCTGGAAAACTTGTAACCTTATTTTTGATTATTTCAAAATAGGTTTATTTTGTCAACCAAGTAAATCAGTAGTTAAAAATCCATTTACTGTTACTCACATCTACAAGGTTTTACTATTGCTAAAATTCTACTCCTTTCCCGCTAAAGGAATATGGATTAAATGAACCGCAAAGGACGCGAAGCAAGAATATATGTAATCTTACGATTTTTGAAACTCTATTATCTTATGAACTCATCAAACAGATTCTAAAACTGTATTTTTCTTAGCAAATAGTGAAAAATATTATAGCGAATCACCAAGAATAAAATACAGTCAAAAGTTTTAAAAGTCTTTTATTGTATGACTTATAGTATAACTTGTTATTTTGATTTAATGAACAATAGCTATAGTAAAATATTCGTATTTCATCACAATTAAAAGACGCAGGTATTTAATTTATTATGGAAGTTGTGAAATATTATTGTTCATAAAAAAACATTGAGTAAATTGAGATTTGGTTTATAAATAACCAATTAGGAGCAAAAGTCGCGTTATCTTATAAATTCATCAAAAATGACAGTCTAATTATCATATTTTCCTGAAAAACCAGCCCTGTTTGTCCAAATCGCCCCTATGTATCTTTATTAATTTGTAGCCAAAAAGACAATATATCAAAAGTAGCAGGGGACTGAGAACCACCCTAATATCTAATCCGTAATTACAAAAGTATTTTGATGAAATTGTAGTTAATGATTATACCAATAAGTAAATTTAGAATTTAAAAATCTAATTAATTACAATTATTTTCTTCTAAATTTACTTAAAATGAACTATTCAGTTTCTCTAAGCCATGCTAGTCTTTTTATTAATTAAATGTTTCAAACTAGGGATGGAATTAATTGATTGATTAAAGTCAAAAAGCAAAAAATACTAAAATTGAGCTACTTTATTATCACTTCAAAATAATTTAAGTATTTGCTCAGATTGTATTAATTAGGATTAAAGATGATGTGGTTTCTGTAACGAATTTGGCAGCTTTTACTGCTCAAATATCCTAAAATATATTATCCTGTACCCTAGAAATTACTAGAACAAGATTGTATAAAACTAGATCATCTTTGTCTAAAATCTCAGGACTTAAACAAGTCTCATGGAAAATGTCTCTTGTAGGGTGCGTCAGACGGAATAATTTAGGCTAAAATCACTAATTTTAAGTTTCTGACACACCTTACTTCATCTAACTAACAACTTACGCTACTAATAGTTCTAAATCTCCTAACAACTTCAATAATGCCAATTATTTAATCTTCAAAAATGGCAATATGTGTTGCAATACAGTCCAATTAATACAGAACTTACAGAAAATATCTCTCAACCCCTCATTTCTCTGTGAACTCTGTGCCTCTGCGGTTGGTTTTAACTGAACTGTATTGATATGTGTTGATTTAAATCAAAGCATTTACCTTTCCAGAAATTTGAATTATGTAGCGATATTAGCTGGATTATTCACAGTACAAAATTAGTCTATGTCCTATGCCTCTTTATTCAATTAATAATGCCTTGACGGAGTTAGAAGCTCAGATTACCAGTTGTGAAAAGGATTTGATTAAGTTTATTGAGGAAAAGAAAATGAAGCCACAAACATCTGTATCCACAAGCAAAATTAACAGACAATTACAACAAAATCCTATTGCGATAGTTGGTATGGCTTCTCTGCTTCCTCAAGCGAGAAATTTACGGGAATATTGGCAGAATATCGTTAATAAAATTGATTGTATTACTGATGTTCCTGAAAGCCATTGGAGTATTCAAGATTATTATGATCCTAACCCCAGAACACCAGAAGATAAAACTTATTGTAAACGTGGTGGGTTTATTCCTGAAGTTGATTTTAATCCGATGGAATTTGGTATTCCTCCCAGCATTTTAGAAGTAACTGATGTATCGCAACTATTAAGTTTAGTCGTTGCAAAAGAAGCAATGGAAGATGCTGGTTATGGTGAAAGCCGGGAATTTAGTCGGGAAAATGTAGGGGTGATTTTAGGTGTAGCACAGGCTAAACAGTTAGGAATACCATTATCTGCCAGGTTAGAATATCCTGTTTGGGAAAAAGTTCTTAAAAGCAGTGGTTTATCTGACGAAGATACACAAAAGATTGTTGAAAAAATCAAAAGTGCCTATATTAAATGGGATGAAAATGCATTCCCTGGAATGTTGGCTAATGTTGTCGCGGGAAGAATTGCTAACCGTCTCAACTTTGGCGGAACAAATTGTGTAGTTGACGCGGCTTGTGCTAGTTCCTTCGGTGCTTTAAAAATGGCCATTAGTGAGTTAGTTGAACATCGTAGCGATATGATGTTGACTGGTGGTGTGGATACCGATAACAGCATTATGGCTTACATTTCTTTTAGCAAAACTCCGGCTGTTACTCCTAGTGAAACTGTCAAACCTTTTGATGCTAAATCAGATGGGATGATGTTAGGTGAAGGTATTGGGATGATTCTCATCAAACGGCTAGAAGATGCAGAAAGAGATGGTGATAAAATCTATGCCGTAATTAAGGGTATTGGTACTTCTAGTGATGGACGCTACAAGAGTATTTATGCACCTCGAAAAGAAGGACAACTGAAAGCTTTAGAACGTGCTTATGATGATGCTGGATTTTCTCCTGCTACGGTGGGTTTAATGGAAGCACATGGTACGGGGACAATGGCTGGAGATCCTACAGAATTCGGCTCTTTGAGAGATTTCTTTGATGTCCATGACACCAAAAAACAACACATTGCTTTAGGTAGTGTTAAATCTCAAATTGGACATACTAAAGCAGCCGCAGGTGCAGCTAGTTTAATTAAAACTGCTCTGGCTTTACACCATAAGGTTTTACCCCCAACTATCAATATTACTGAGCCAAATCCTAAGTTAAATATTGAAAATTCCTCCTTTTATCTCAATACTCAAACTAGACCTTGGATTAAAGCCGAAGGTGAAGCACCAAGACGTGCTGGTGTGAGTTCTTTCGGTTTTGGTGGAACTAATTATCACGTTGTTTTGGAAGAATACGAAGCGGAACAAAAACGCCCCTATCGTTTACATAATTCCACGAGTGAAGTGCTGTTATTTGGTGCTAATCACCAAGAATTGGTCACGAAGTTAGAGGAAACTTTAGCTAATTTGCAAGGTGAGGAAGGAAAAAGATTCTACTCTCAATTAATTCTAGATTGTCAATCTTTAACCATTCCTCAATCTGCGGCGAGAATTGGGTTTGTAGCTGAGAATTTGCTAGAGGCTTGTAAGTTATTGCGAGTTGGGATTGATTTATTAAAAAATAAACAATCTGCTATTGCTTGGGAACATCCTCAAGGTGTTTATTACCGTTCTTCGGGGATAGATTTGGGTGGAAAAGTTGTCGCACTTTTCTCTGGACAAGGTTCTCAATACCTGGAAATGGGTAGAGAAGCGGTAATGAATTTTCCAGAATTGCGACGGCTTTATGGACAGATGGATAGTCTGTTAATTAAGGATAATTTACGACCAATTTCTAATATTGTTTTCCCTCATCCAGCATTTGAAGAAGAGGAGAAAAACGCTCAAATTAAAACTTTGCAAAGAACCGAATTTGCACAACCGGCAATAGGGGTGTTCAGTGCAGGTTTGTATTCTATTCTCCAACAAGCTGGGTTTAAGTCAGATTTTGCCGTCGGACATAGTTTTGGCGAATTGACGGCTTTATGGGCGGCTGGAGTGTTGAATGAGGAGGATTATTTGTTCTTAGTGAAAGCTAGAGGACAGGCGATGGCTGCACCGAAAGACCCAGATCATGATGCTGGTAGTATGTTGGCGGTGAAGGAAGAGATGTCCAAGGTGGAAGCGGTGTTGAGACACTTTCCCCAGGTAGCGATCGCTAACTATAATTCTCCTAATCAGGTAGTGTTGGCTGGTCCCACTGTCCAAATTAACAAAATCCATCAATCTTTCCAAGATTTGGGTTACAGTGCGGTACCGTTACCGGTTTCTGCTGCGTTCCACACTCCTTTAATTGCTTTCGCGCAAAAGTCCTTTGCTATTGCTACCAAGTCGGTAACTTTCAACTCTCCCAAAATTCCAGTTTTTAGTAACGTTACTGGTAAGCATTATCCTCACGAAGCCTCTGCTATGCAAAAAGTATTAGAAAGTCATCTTTCTAGTTCCGTGTTGTTTAAGCAAGAGATTGAAAATATCTATGCTGCTGGTGGTTACTGCTTTGTAGAATTTGGACCAAAACGGATTTTATCTAACTTGGTGAAAGAGATTTTGGGCGAGCGTCCTCATCTTACCGTATCTTTGAATCCTAGCACACAAAAAAATAGCGATCGCTCTCTCAAAGAAGCAGCAGTGCAATTACGTGTTATAGGAATGGATCTTAATCATCTTGATCCTTATCAATTACCTGCGGTTTTACCACCTATTGAAACTAAAAAGACTCTTAGCGTTAAGTTAAAAGGAGTTAATTATGTTTCCGAAAAAACCAAAAATGGCTTTATTGAAGCTTTGCAAGATGGACATCAAGTATCAGCAATAGGATTGCATCAAGATTCAACACTTCAAGAACAAATTACAATCCTTCAAGAACAAAATACAATCTTGCAAGAACAAAACAAAGTCCTTCAAGAATCTCATGCAATCAATAGTAACGGACATAAAAAAGCAACGGAAATTACTACAACACAAGCATCGGAAATGATTTCTGCAACTCTTTTGGATCCATCAGTCTCAGAATTATTTGCAGGGAAGATGGAAACATCAAATCAACTTGTGAACTTCCAACAGGTTTTAGAAAGTTTAGAACAACTTCTAAGCCAATTTCAAAATAACCAAAGTGATAATTTAGAAGTTCACGCACAATATCTCAATCATCAAATAGAGTACGCTAAAACATTCTATCAACTAATGCAACAGCAAAACACCTTATTTACTAATAAATCTCCTGAAGAATCCGCCCAACTAAAACAAGTTGTGATGGAAAGTGTAGAACGTAGTATGATGCAATTTCACGCCCAACAAAGTGAAACTTTACGCATTCATGAACAATATTTACGCGAGCAGATAGAACACACCAAACACATCTTAGAACTAATACAACAAGAATATTCTTTGTTGATTACAGGTGAAGATACAGTTTCATCCATAGTTCCACCTCAATTTACAGAAGCACCAACTACAATTTTACGGGAATTAAGCACAGAAGTAGTTGTTACTCCCACGGTTAAAATTGTTGAAACTCAATCTGAATCTGTAATTGAGCAAGTTGTAAAAATTCCTGAACCTGTAATTGAGCAAGTTGTAAAAGTTCCCGAACCTGTAATTGAGCAAGTTGTAAAAGTTCCCGAACCTGTAATTGAGCAAGTTGTAAAAGTTCCCGAACCCGTAATTCAGCAAGTTGTAAAAACTCCAGAACCTGTAATTGAAACACCAATTCCTGTACCCCAAACCGTCGAAGCAAAAACCGAACTTAACTTAGCTGATTTAGGTCAAAATCTCTTAGCTATCACCAGCGAAAAAACTGGTTATCCTATCGAAATGTTAGAATTTGATATGGATATGGAAGCTGATTTAGGAATTGACTCAATTAAACGGGTAGAAATTCTGGGAGGATTGCAAGAATTGTACCCCAATTTACCAAAACCTAACTTAGAAGAACTTTCAGAAAAACGCACCATTGGTCAAGTTGTCGAATATCTGCAATCACATACAGCGAGAAATCTTTCCGTAGAAATTGCGATAAACGAAGTACAACAAGCCGCTCAAATGCAAATTGTAGCGCCGAAAGTTGAAGAAGTAATCACATTTACTCCCGAACCAGAAGCTAGTAACGAGTACGCAGACTTAGGACAAACCCTGTTAAACATCACCAGCGAAAAAACAGGTTATCCCGTCGAAATGCTGGAACTAGATATGGACATGGAAGCCGATTTAGGGATTGACTCCATTAAACGAGTAGAAATACTGGGTGCGATGCAAGAAACATATCCCAACTTACCGAAACCCAACATAGAGGAACTAGGTGATCTTCGTACCATTGGCCAAATAGTTGATTATCTCCAGAAGCTGGCTGGGGGTGAAAAAAAAAAGTCTCAGTCTGAGCGGGAGAATGTAGTTGATTTAACTCCCCCTCCTATAGTAGATCCCAATCTTCCCCGTCGTCCAGTTAAGCTCAAAATCCTACCCAGACCTGATTTTTGGGAAACAAAACTACCGGAAGGACACATTGGTTTAATTACCGATGATGGTTCATTGATTACCAGCAAACTAGCTCACGGACTAATTGAACAAGGCTGGAAAGTAGTGGTTTTGAGCTTTCCTCAAACGGTGATTCCTGAGCAATTACCCTTACCCGCAGGTGTTACCCGTGTCACCCTAGCCAACATGAGCGAAGAACACTTACAACAACAACTAGAAGCAATTAGTACACACTGCGGGAAGATTGGGACATTTATTCATTTACACCCACAACTTGGAGAAAACAGAGAAACAGAAAAAGCGATTACTAAATACATCTTCTTACTAGCAAAACACCTCAAAATATCTTTGAATAACGCTGCTAATTTAGAAGGAAAAGTAAGTTTCTGCACAGTAGTACATCTTGATGGTGCATTTGGATTAGGACACAAAGAAAACATCTCAGTTATTGGCGCTGGATTATTCGGTTTAACTAAGAGTTTAAGATGGGAATGGCCGAAGGTATTCACTAGAGCAATCGACCTAAATCCAAACTTAGAACCTGATCAATCAGCAGAATATATTGTTGCAGAATTGCACGATTCTAACAGATATATTGGGGAAGTTGGCTATAGTTCCCAAGGACGAGTCACACTTATAGCTCAAGCAGAATAACCTTTTTTCTTTGCGCCTTTGCGTGAGATATAGGAATTTAATTCACGCAGAGACGCAGAGACGCAGAGAGTAATAAGTTTAAATTTTTTAAGTGAGGATTTATGACAGCAACCGTTCAAATTAATCCATCATCTGTCTTTGTTGTCAGTGGTGGAGCTAAGGGAATCACTGCTCAATGTACAATAAAATTGGCTCAACAACAACCTTGTAAATTTATTCTATTAGGTCGCTCTGAATTAATAGCAGAACCAGAATTTGCTCGTGATTGTTTGGAAGATGCAGCATTGAAAAAACGCATTATGGAAAACTTAATTTCTCAGGGTGAAAAACCTACACCCATGATGGTACAAAAGATATTTAATCAAATTACCTCCAGCCGAGAAATTAAAAACACCCTAGCAGCAATTGAAGCCACAGGAGCAAAAGCAGAATATATCAGTGTCGATGTTACAGACACAGTAAAATTAAAAGAAAAACTCAACAACGTCATTCAAAAAACAGGTGCAGTTACCGGAATTATTCACGGTGCGGGTAACTTAGCTGATAAATTAATTGAAAAGAAAACAGAACAGGATTTTGAGAAAGTTTACACCGCTAAAGTACAGGGATTAGAAAACCTATTATCCTGCATTAAACCGGAACAATTGGAACATCTAGTATTGTTCTCTTCTGTAACAGGATTTTATGGTAACATAGGACAGACCGATTATGCGATCGCTAACGAAATTCTTAACAAATCAGCCCACCTAATTAAACAACAACATCCTCAATGTCATGTAGTGGCAATTAACTGGGGTGGTTGGGATAGCGGCATGATGACAACAGAATTAAAAAAGGCATTTGTAGAAAGAGGAATTGGCATAATTCCTGTAGAAATTGGCGCACAAATGTTAGTTAATGAACTACATCCAGCCTATAAAAATGATACTCAAGTGGTAATTGGTAGCCCCATGAAACCACCAGCTAGTTCTTTAGGTACAGAACTCCGCAGCTATCGGATTCGTCGCCGGATGACATTAGTAGAAAACCCCTTTCTGCACGATCATACCATTGCTGGGACACCAGTATTACCAGCCACCTGTGCTAAATCATGGATGGTTAACGGCTGTGAAGAAATTTATCCAGGGTATAGATATCTAAGTTGTAAAGAATTTAAAGTATTAAAGGGAATAACCTTTAACGAAACCCTAGCCCAAGAACATATACTCGAACTCCAAGAAGTTGCTAAAAGTGATGGAGACTTCGTTGAATTTCAAACCAAAATCTTGAGTAAAAACGCCCAAGGAAAAACTCATTATCATTTCAGTTCCTTAATTAGACTGGTACGACAAATGCCAGAAGCACCCATTTACCAAGAAATGGATCTCACAGAAGATCACCTCATCACAAAAACAGGTAAAGAATTTTATCAAAACGGTGGATTAAGCCTATTTCATGGAGTATCATTCCAAGGGTTCACCAAAGTTTTAAATGCAACCCCAGAAAAACTCACAGCCGAATGTTGCTGGCAAGAAATATCAGCCCAACAACAAGGACAATTCCCAGTAAAATGGCACAATCCCTACATAATTGATCTTAGCACCCAAACCCTATGGTTATGGCTAAACCACTTCCATCAAGAAGTATGCTTACCAGGACAACTAACATTTTCCGAACAATATTTAGCCGTACCATTCAACATCCCATTTTACGTTTCCTGCGAAATCAAAAATAAAACCGACACAGGTGCAACTGCCAACTTCATCATTCACAACCGCCAAGGACAAATCTACTCCCGAATCACCGCCGCAAAAGCAGTAATTTGGCCAATGAAAGCAATAAACAACTAACTCTTCTCTCTCTCTGCGCCTCTGCGTCTCTGCGTGCAAAAAAACTCGATTGGGGGAACAGCGTAAATCCTAACCAAAGCTCATGCCCCAACGAGGATTTCAAAAGTGGAAAAAATAGCCATAATCGGGATATCCTGCCTCTTTCCCGATGCCAAAAACCCCGAAGAATTTTGGCAGAATCTCAGCGAACAAAAAGACTCAACCTCTGCAATTAACAGTACCGACTTAGGAGTAGAACCCTCCATATTTTACGATTCCCAAAAAGGGAAACCGGAAAAAATCTACTTTTTAAAAGGTGGATTTATCCGCGACTTCAAATTTGAGGCTAGTGAATACAACCTACCAGCAGAATTTCTAGAAAACCTAGATAACACCTTTAAATGGTCACTTTATGCAGCCAAACAAGCAATCATTAATAGTGGCTATTTAGGAAATCAAACAGCCCTTGCCAAATGTGGTGTAATACTAGGAAACCTAGCCTTCCCCACCAAATTCTCCAATCAAATCTTTGCCCCAATTTATCAACAAACAATTGAACCAGCAATTGGCGAACTTTTAGAAAATCAAAACTTCCGTTTAGCTGGTGCAAAAAACGAAATCAAAGCATCACCCTACAATGCGATGATTTCCGGTTTACCTGCTGCCATTATTGCCAAAGCCTTCGCACTTTCTGGGATTCATTCCTGTATAGATGCTGCTTGCTCCTCCTCATTTTACGCCATAAAAATGGCATCCCATTATCTTTGGTCAGGTAAAGCCGATTTAATGTTAGCTGGGGCAATTAGTTGTGCCGATCCTTTATTTGTAAGAATGCTATTTTCTGGTATTCAAGGGTATCCAGAAAACGGAATTAGTCGCCCTTTAGATAAATTATCTAGAGGACTAATTACCTCCGAAGGTATTGGCATGGTAATGCTGAAACGCCACAGTGATGCGGTTAGAGATGGGGATAAAATATTAGCAACTATCTGTGGTAATGGCTTATCTAATGATGGTAAAGGTAAACATTTCCTCAGTCCCAACGCTCAAGGACAAACCACCGCATACCAAAGGGCTTATGAAGAAGCTCAAATTTCCCCCCAAACAATCAATTATTTAGAGTGTCACGCTACAGGCACACTCTTAGGAGATACCACCGAATGTAACTCAATTGAAGGCTTTTTTGGTCAACACCAACCAACGCCTTTAGTGGGTTCAACCAAATCAAATGTTGGCCATTTACTTGTTGCTGCTGGCATGGTGGGAATAACAAAGACAGTTTTAAGTATGTCTCATGGCGTTATTCCTCCAACTATTAATGTAACTGATCCTGTGGGTTCAGAAAATCACGTAATTTCTGCCAAAAACATTGTCAGAACACCCACAAATTGGCCTAGCAATACGACAAATAAATACGCAGCTTTAAGTGCTTTTGGTTTTGGTGGAACAAACTCTCATTTAATTTTGGAACAGGGGAAATAAGCAAATGAATTTAGATAAAATGGCGATTGTCGGCATGGATGCCTTTTTTGGTCAATGCGATGATTTAGATGTTTTTGAGCGCAGTATTTACGATGGAAAACAGCATTTTATTCCTTTACCTGAGAAAAGATGGCATGGCATAGACGCGCAAGAAAACCTACTGCGAGAGTATGGAATAATTGCCGGTAAAGCACCACAGGGGGCATACATTACGGATTTTGAAATTGATACTTTAGGGTACAAAATCCCCCCCAATGAAGTAGAAAAACTCAACCCCCAACAACTATTACTTTTAAAAGTGTGCGATCGCGCTCTCAAAGATGCGAAAATTAATCCAGGTAGTAACGTCGCCGTAATCATTGCCTGTGATACCGAACTCTCCGTACACCAACTACAACAACGCTGGAACACATCTTGGCAAATCAAAGACGGTTTAAACGCCGCCGAGATTTCCTTACCCCCAGAAAAAATTTCCCACTTAGAAACCATTGTTAAAGATAGTGTTCACCATCAAGTAGACATTGGTGAATACCTCAGCTACGTTGCCAACATCATGGCCAGTCGAGTGTCTTCTCTGTGGAACTTCTCAGGCCCCGCATTTACCCTCAGTGCAGTAGAAACAGCCAGTTTCAAAGCTGTAGAATTAGCCCAAATGCTCCTCGCTACCAAAGAAGTAGACGCAGTTGTGGTTGGTGCGGTTGATTTAGCTGGTGGTATAGAAAACGTCTTACTTCGTAATCAATGGGGTAAAATCAACACAGGAATCAACACCCTCAGTTTTGACGAAAAAGCCGACGGTTGGATAGTTGGGGAAGGTGCAGGGGCAGTAGTCCTCAAACGCCATGATACCGCAGTGGAAAGTCAGCAACGTATTTACGCGGTAATTGATGGTATCAGCATTGGTCAATCATCTTCCATGGCCGTAGATGTAGCCACCATTACCGAAGTCTGCAATCAAGCCTTCCAACAAGCAGGTATTCAACCCCAAGAAGTCAACTATTTAGAAGTCTGCGCTAGTGGTATTCCCCAACAAGACGAAGCAGAAATTAACGGTATCCTCCAAGCTTATCCCCCAGTCGGTGATGGTTTACACTGTGCCATCGGCAGCGTTAAAGCCAACATTGGACATACTTACGTCGCGTCAGGAATTGCCAGCTTAATAAAAACAGCCTTGGCAATGTATCACAAATACATTCCTGCCACCCCCAATTGGTCTAGCGTCAAAAATCCCCAAACTTGGTCGGGAAGCCCCTTCTACGTCTCCACAGAATCAAGACCGTGGTTTTCTCCCAAAGAAGGCAGATGCAGAATTTCCGCCATTAATAGTATTGGTTGTGACGGCTCCTTTGCCCATGTCATCTTATCAGAAGAAAGCAATCAACCAGAACCGAGTAGCCGCTATTTGCAAGACAGACCATTTTATCTGTTTCCCCTTGCTGCTAATGAACATTCAACCCTATTCGAGTCCCTGGATAAACTCCAACAGACCATCGAAAATGCCGACATACTTAAAAATTCTGCTACACAGACCTTTGAGAAATTTCAACAACAACCAGAAGCCAAATATGCCTTAGCGATTACTGGAAGGAACAAAAAAGAACTACTCAAAGAAATTGACTCTGCACGCAAAGGAGTGAATTTAGCCATTGAAAAAGGTACAGATTGGCAAACTCCCATCGGTAGTTATTTTACACCAAAACCACTAGGAAAAGAAGGAGCGATCGCTTACATATATCCCGCAGCAGTCAACTCCTATGTTGGTATCGGTCGTAACCTCTTCCGACTTTTCCCCAAAGCCTTCGACGACGTAATCATCAAAAGTCTTTACAAACGTGCTGCTGACGTTGAACTTCTCGTATTCCCCAGAAACTTGAGCAAATTTTCCACCAGACAACTAGAAACCTTAGAAAAGAAATTGTTTGATGATTCCCTAGCAATGTTTGAAGCAGAAGTGCTTTTTACCAGACTCATTAGTACAATCATCACCAACGACTTTCAAGTTAAACCCAAATACATCTTTGGCTATAGCTTAGGTGAAACAAGTATGATGGTTGCTCAAGGAGTATGGAGTGATTTTTATCAAGTAAGCAACACCTTCAACTCTTCAGCTTTATTTGGTGACAGATTATCCGGGCCAAAAAATGCCGTGCGTGAGTATTGGGGACTACCGAAAACCTCCCCAACTTCAGACAATAATTTCTGGAGTAATTACGTTCTCATGGCCAGTCCCGAACAAGTCAGAGAATGTTTAAAAACAGAAAATCGCGTTTACCTCACCCAAATAAATACCCCAGAAGAAGTATTAATTGCCGGTGAACCAGCAGCTTGTGAACGAATCATTAAAAAACTTGGTTGTAACGCCTTTCCTGCTCCTTTCGATCATGTGATTCATTGTCAAGCAATGCAATCAGAAGCACCAGAGTTAGAAAAACTTTACACCATACCAGCACAACAAATCCCCGACATTACATTTTATTCAGCAGCCGAATATGAACCAACCACACTAGATAGCCAACAAATTGCTCATAATATTGCCAAAGGATTAACTCAACAATTAGACTTTCCACGCTTAGTTAATCGTGTTTATGCAGACGGAACAAAAATCTTCATAGAAGCTGGTGCTGGTAGCGTTTGTTCTCGCTGGATTGATAAAATTCTCGGCAACCAAGAACACATCACAGTATCCCTAAATCGTCGCGGCATAGACGACCATACATCCCTTGTTAAAGGACTAGCCAAACTACTCAGTCATCGAGTCAAACTAGACCTATCTCCACTTTACAATTTATCCTCAGAAAACGCCCAATTAAACAAAGCCGCCCTGAGAAAAATAACTCTAGGTAGTGAGTCCATAACCGCCACTATTTTGAGTGAAGAAAACCGGAAAATCTTTGCAGAACACACTTCCCAAAAACCGGAACAAACCATCAACAAAAATCAAGAGTATAAAATTATCAACACCCTCCAGTATAACCAAATTCCCCCCCAAGAAATTTATCCAACAATACCCCCAAAAACGATCATTGAACACCTTTCCCAACCCAGAGAACAACTACAATTTTCTGAGTTAACTAACACTCAAACCCCAACCATTCAAAAATCTGGAAACAGAATTAGCATGAATGATTTAAAAATTGCCCAATATCAAAAACTGAGTGCCAACAACTCACAATTGACCAAAACCCACACCAATTTCTTACAAGCCAGACAACAATTCAGCCAACAAATGAGCGAAATCATCCAGCTACAACTAACCTGCGCTCAAAACCTCCTCAACGAAAACTAAAAGAAAATTGTAGGTACATTTACTAATTGTCCCCCTCCTCGCTTGCGGGGAGGGGCTAGGGGTGGGGTCAAACGATTGTGGGATAACGGTTTACTCACAAATATAGTCCAATGAGCAAATCAGAGGACTATATTTATCAACCACTTCTGGTTTGCAGTTTCCAGGGCTACCAAAGGAATCATATTTGTTGAATTTAACTTTTTACTAAAGGAATAACTGCCGTGAAAACCGTAGATACGGTACTAAATAAACCTAATAACGGTCTAAAACTTTCCACCTGGTCAAACAATCAAAACCAAGTATGGAAAGGTTCATTAGATTGTGTGGCATTTGAACAAAAAGAGATCAAAAATAAACTTTTATCATTAGATAAACCCTGCCATATAATTAGAATATCCGGGCAAATTGGCGTTACCAACGACGGTTACTTAGCCCCAGCCGATAACAGCACAACAGAACTGTTAATCACAGCCCCACCTGTCCATTTGCAACAATTGGGAGACACCAACTTTCTCACCACCTATGGTGTAAAATACGCCTACATGACCGGCGCAATGGCTGGAGCAATAGCTTCCGAAGAAATGGTAATTGCGCTAGGAAAAGAGAAGATTTTAAGCTCCTTTGGTGCAGGTGGGTTAACACCAGAACGCTTAGAAATAGCCATTAACCGTATTCAACAAGCCCTACCTCAAGGACCCTACGCCTTTAATTTAATTCACAGCCCTAACGATCTTGCCATTGAAAGGCGTGCAGTAGACTTATACCTCAAATATGAAGTAAAAGCCGTAGAAGCCTCAGCATTTTTAGACCTAACCCCCAACATCGTTTATTATCGTGTAGCAGGGCTAAGTTTAAATTCAGCCAATCAAATCGAAATCAAAAATAAAGTCATTGCCAAAATTTCTCGTCGTGAAGTTGCGACCAAATTCTTACAACCTGCACCCGCAAGAATCCTCCAAGAATTACTTCAACAAGGACTAATTACAGAACTACAAGCAAATTTAGCCAGCCAAGTTCCCATGGCTGATGATATTACCGTCGAAGCCGATTCTGGGGGACATACAGATAATCGTCCTCTAGTATGTTTGTTACCTTCAATTATTACTTTACGCGACGAAATTCAAACACAATATAATTATCAAACACCCATTAGAATCGGAGTAGCTGGAGGAATTGCCACACCAGAATCAGCCCTAGCTAGTTTTATGATGGGTGCTGCTTACATAATGACTGGTTCAATCAATCAATCTTGCGTAGAATCTGGAGCTTGTGAACATACCAAAAAACTCCTAGCTCAAGCAGAAATGGCAGATATGATCATGGCTCCAGCCGCCGATATGTTTGAAATGGGAGTCAAATTACAAGTTCTCAAACGCGGGACAATGTTCCCCATGCGGGCGCAAAAACTATACGAATTGTATCGCACTTATGACTCCATTGAAAGCATTCCCCTAGCAGAAAGAGAGAAATTAGAAAAACAAGTTTTCCGCAAAACCATTGCCGAAGTTTGGGAAGGAACAGCCGCCTATTTATCCCAAAAGAATCCTGAAAAATTGGGCAAAGCGGTTAACAATCCTAAACTGAAAATGGCCTTGATTTTCCGTTGGTATTTAGGATTATCTTCACGCTGGTCTACTTCCGGTGAAAAAGGTCGAGAAGTTGATTATCAAATTTGGTGCGGACCCGCAATGGGGAGCTTTAACGACTGGGTACGCGGTTCTTACCTAGCTGAACCAAATAATCGTCATGTCGTCGATGTCGCCAACCAAATTATGCAGGGTACAGCCTATTTATACCGGATTCAAAGTTTAAAAATTCAGGGTTTGCAAATGGCTAATGTTTATAGTCAATATCAACCGATTCGCTGTAACTAATCATGATTGTAGGTTGGGTAGAGCGCAAGCGAAACCCAACAAATATCCAGCCAAATAAAACTACCACCTTCCCTAAATTGGAGATGTAAAAAATGAATTTAAAACAGTCTTTTTCTGCCGAAGATATTCAAGCCTTCCTAGTTTCAAACCTAGCTGAAGTGATCAATACCACACCAGAAGAAATTGACGTAGAAGAAAACTTAGAAAATTATGGTTTAGACTCTGCTCAAGCCATGATTATTATTAGTAAATTAGAGCATTTACTAGGATTTAAACCCGCTCCCGTCTTGCTATGGCATTACCCAACCATTGCCTCACTTTCTGCCCGGTTAGCTGAAGAATCACCATCAGAATCACAAAATACAACAGTTTTTGCTCCTCCTTTCTTAGACTTAGCGGCTGAAGTTGTACTTGACCCAACTATCCAACTGGGTGATGTATCTGGAGTTTCCGTCAATGACCCCAAAAACATCTTTTTAACTGGAGGTACAGGTTATTTAGGAGCTTTTATTATCAAAGGACTCCTAGAAGAAACCAAAGCTAATATCTATTGCTTAGTGCGTGCTAATGATTTAGTAGAAGCCAAGAGCAAATTAGAAAAAAATCTCGAACAATATGCACTTTGGGATGATCAATATAGTTCCCGACTTATCCCCATTGTCGGTGATTTAGCTCAACCACTTTTAGGAATTGGTGCAGAACAATTTCAAAACTTAGCTACCAACATTGATGTCATCTATCACAGTGCTGCTTTACTGAATTATGTTTATCCTTATTCAGCATTAAAAGCAGCCAACGTATTAGGAACTCAAGAAGTTTTGCGTTTAGCTTGTCAAACCAAAGTTAAACCTGTACATTACGTTTCTAGCGTTGCTGTTTTTGAATCAACTGCCTATGCTGGACAGGTAGTTACAGAACAACAAGATTTTAATGATTGGCAAGGTATTTTCTTAGGCTATTCTCAAACCAAATGGGTAGCAGAAAAGTTAGTTAAACTCGCTTCCAGTCGGGGATTACCTGTAACCATTTACAGACCACCATTAATTTCTGGAGATAGCCAAACAGGTATTTGTAACACCCATGATTTCATCAATTTAATGATTAAAGGCTGTTTACAAATGGGAGCTTTCCCTGATGTAGATTATATGTTGGATATGTCTCCTGTAGATTATGTCAGCAAAGCAGTTGTGTATCTATCACGGCAAGAAACATCTATTGGTAAAGCTTTCCATTTACAACATCCCCAACCTGCTTCTTTAAAATCTTTAGTTGAATGGGTACGCTCCTTTGGGTTCTCTTTAAAAATGATTCCCTATGAAGAATGGCAAGCAGAGTTAATTAATAATGTGACATCACAAGATAATCCATTATATACTTTGCGTCCATTTTTATTAGAGCGTTGGTCTGATGAACAAATCACAATTCCTGATTTGTATTTGCAAGCCAGAAGACCCATTATTAGTTGTGAAGAAACCTTAGATGCCCTCGCTGGTAGTTCCATTGTTTGTCCACCAATTGATTCCCAATTATTGATGACTTACACTTCTTATTTGATTCAGACTGGTTTCTTGACTCTTACCCAATAGTTTGATTTAATAAATATAATTTAGGGGGACAGTCGTCTGTAGGGTGCGTCAGACAGAATAACTTAGGCTAAAATAACTAATTGTAAGTTTCTGACGCACCTTACCTGATCTAACTAGCAACTTACGTCCAACAGTTTGATTCAATATAATTTAGGGGGAGAGTATTATTGTCTCCCTATAAATTTTCAGCACTTTTAATTTGGCTAATCTTGCCAACCCTTGAACATGAATATCAAAAATCAGGTGCAATCCAAACAAACTGCTCTTATTACTGGAGCAGCTAGTGGCATTGGTTACGAATTGGCCTGTATTTTTGCTGCTGAAAACTATAATCTTGTGTTGGTAGATAGAAATCAATTAAAACTGGCAGAAATTGAGATCGAGTTTGAAGAAAAATTTGGAATTATCATTCAAACGATTATCAAAGATTTATCCATATCAACATCACCTGAAGAAATTTTTGCAGAAGTACAACAAGCTGAAATAACAATTGATGTACTCGTAAATAATGCCGGATTTGGGACTTATGGCTTATTCAACGAAACCAGTCTGAGTAGTGAACTGGAAATGTTGCAGGTAAATTTGGTTTGTCTCACCCATTTAACCAAATTATTTCTCAAGGAAATGGTAAAACAAGGTAGGGGAAAAATCTTAAATGTTGCTTCTGCGGCAGCTTTTCAACCAGGCCCTTTGATGGCGGTTTATTTTGCAACTAAGGCTTATGTGTTATCATTTTCGGAAGCGATCGCTAACGAATTACAAGGCACAGGTGTAACCGTCACAGTCCTTTGTCCAGGTGCAACGGTATCCGCATTTCATGAAAGAACTGGAACATCAGACTCTAAGCGCGTTAAACGTGAGAAAATGATGGATGCCCAAACCGTAGCCCAGCTTGGTTATCGTGGCTTAATGCAAGGCAAAATCATTATTATTCCTGGTTTGATAAATAGACTTTTAGCCAAAAGCGTGAAGTTTTTTCCTAGAAGTTTAGTGACGAAATTTGTCAGAAATATGCAGGAAGATAAGTAATTTCAGTTATTATTATAGTAAGGGTGGGCAATTTCAGGATTTTGGTGAAGGTATTGTTCTAGGAACTAAATTGATCAAAGTACGTAAGGCATGATTGACAGATTCAGCATTAGGAAAATACTCCCTAATATCTGGATCAAGTATAATTGAACCTTCTGTTAAATCATAATGCTGGACAATTGTTGTACCATCTTCTTGATGAATTTTAACAGTATGTCCTTGACGATAATCTTGATAGTGCTGACCGCGAACACCACCTATAAAATCGTATTCTGGCAGCATATCTTCATCTATCAGATTCTTAGATTCATGGTTAATGTTGTGCATAAATTTTTTCCTCATTTGGTATACCGTTTATTGGTACAAGCGATCGCACTTTTCCCATTTTTCTTCTTGAAGTAATTTTACTTGTTCTTTTGTCCAAGCATAAAAGTCAGAATTGTAAAGCGTATTCATTAGTTTTCCCTCTTCCTATTTAATACTCCCAACATTGCCAATTTTCAATATTCCCCTGAACCACAACCGCAGATGCAAAATTTTCAGATGGTATCAACTCCCTCAAACACCAATCTCCTGATACCAACAATTTAGCAGGTTCATTGACTTTAAGAAATACCTCAATCTGCTCCAACTCAACCAAACCATCTCCAGTAGCTTTTAAATAAGCCTCTTTACAAGTCCAATAGCGAAAAAATACCTGTTGCTGTTCTTCAAAAGATAGCAATTTAATTAACTCATATTCTTTTGGTAAAAAGAACCGCTTGGCCAGACCTTCTAAATCCGACATCAAACGGATATACTCTAAATCTACACCAATTAATCCTTTATAACTTACGCCCAATAAAGCCAAATCTTGAGAATGAGACAAATTAAAAAACAATCCACTATTAGCTAATAAAGGCTTTCCACGCTTTTGATATATAAACTTTATTTCTGATGCCTCCACACCCAAATAACGCCCTAAAATTGTCCGCAAACTACCACGCCCAACAATAAAACGCCGACGGTGTTCAGGAAAATAAAACCTTTCTGCACGGGCAATTTCATCACTTGATAAGGTATCTCGAAAGAATTGTAATTGGGACTCAGACTGATTTAAATTAATACGCCAGATATGCACATCATCTGATGATAAAACTAAATTTTGGGGTGCAGGTAGCCAAGGATAATAAAACACAATTAACCTAGAAAATTCAAAATTAATAAACCTATACCAATTTTATCTGAAACCGCACATAAAAATCCTTATCTGTGTTTATCAGCGTTTATCCGCGTTCAATTACTCCTAATATCTGAAATCCATTGTAAAATCCGATTCCAAGCCCACCACTCATCAGGATCTTCAGCTTGACGCTGACATTTTTTACTACTCACATAGCCAACATGACCACCGTAGGGAGTAAGTAATAAATCTATCGCCGGATTACTAGCACTAGCCGCCACTAAATCAGGAATAATTGTTGGATCAAATAAAGGGTCATCTGCTGCATAAAGAATGAAAGTTGGTTTAGATAGCTCAGGTAATATATTTAAACCATTACTGGCTTGATAATACGCCTCCACAGAATCAAAACCCAACTTCCCAATCACCAATTCTTGATCAAAACCCCAAATACTATTTGCGCGTTCAATCGCAGCAGAATCAAGATAACCAGGATGAGCATGATATATTTTCCAAGCTAGTTTTTTCAACTCCCCAGCAATGCGCGATTCGACATATCGACCAAAAGGATGTTTAACTAAATAAGTGAGCGATCGCCATGAATCCAAACTCGGACAAATCACCGCCCCCCCAGCCACATCAACATCCCTCAAACCCAAATCCCCAGCCGCTTTCAGCCCCCACAACGCCAACTGTCCCCCCAACGAATACCCCACAAACCAACATCTATTCGGACAACCCATTTCCACAGCGCTCGCTGCAATTCTCACAAAATCCTCCCCCTCATACAACCCATCAGAAGTCAAATTTGGCGATAATTCCGCCGTTTTTCCATGCCCCCGCCAATCAAATAACACCACCGCATATCCTTGAGCGTAAGCTTTCCGTCCCAACAAACGCAAAAACCATTGTTGAGTCAAATCCCCTGTAATCCCATAGGTAGCGACAATTGTGCTGTGAGCATTTTGGGGTATAGCCACCAAACCAAAAATTGGTACATCTTGCCCCCCCTTAAATCTAACTTCGTGATATTCTGGTTCTGGATGTAGGGTACTAAACTCCCAATCCCTTCCTGCCCATAAAGCGGTGTAAGCCGTCATAGCAAAACCATTTCGCAAAAAAACAGGTGGATTGTAGGCAAAATCAATGTTCATAGATAAAATTTGGTGTAAACTAGGCTAAATCTCACAATGACATAATTTTAGATTGCAAATCTTTTCTATCTCAATCAAAAAATATTTGCATATATCAAAGGTTCTTAATTTATCATTAAATAAGTAGTCATAATTTTTTAAGAATGCCAAGGATTCTTGTCATAGATGATGACCCAGCGATTTCAGAACTCGTTGCTGTCAACTTAGAAATGGCTGGCTACGATGTCAGTCAAGCCGAAGACGGTATTAAAGGTCAGGCGCTGGCCCTCCAGCTACAACCAGACTTAATCATGCTCGATCTCATGTTACCCAGAGTAGATGGATTTACAGTTTGCCAACGCTTACGCCGGGATGAACGCACCGCCGAAATTCCCGTATTAATGTTGACCGCTTTAAGCCAAACTCAGGATAAGGTAGAAGGGTTCAATTCTGGTGCTGATGACTACCTGACCAAACCTTTTGAGGTTGAAGAACTGTTAGCCAGAGTCCGGGCATTGTTGCGGCGCACAGACCGCATTCCCCAAGCAGCAAAGCACAGCGAAATTCTCAACTATGGACCTCTAACCCTCGTTCCAGAAAGATTTGAGGCCATTTGGTTTAACGAAACTGTGAAACTTACTCACTTAGAATTTGAGTTACTTCATTGTTTGCTTCAACGTCACGGTCAGACAGTTTCCCCCAGCGAAATCCTCAGAGAAGTTTGGGGCTACGATCCTGATGATGACATTGAAACAATTCGTGTGCATATTCGCCACTTGCGAACCAAACTCGAACCAGACCCCCGACATCCCCGTTATATCAAAACGGTATATGGTGCGGGATATTGTCTAGAGTTACCCAGCGCACCACAATCACTGGAGGAGGTTTCTATCGCTGTGGCTGAGTAAAATATATAGCAGGAGTCTGTAATC
>NZ_JAYGHC010000008.1:9847-12110 GCF_034932285.1 Cronbergia sp. UHCC 0137 | reverse complement strand
AAGTTTCATCAATGGCTTATGCAAACCTGCACTAATATTATTGATGTCCTAACCACCTTGGCGGTTGCTATAACAGTAATATTCCCCAATATCCCCGACTTCTCTCAGAAGCCGGGGATGTGAATATAAAATCAGATTTTATCCTATTCTTATAGATTTCTTATACTATTCTTACTGTTTGGTCCGTATCATATACGAAATTGCATAATAAAAATCACTTTGCGTAAATGTACTGTGATATGTAATGACCAACACAGGGAATCTTCATGAAACGTATTTCTTTGCTTTCCGCTCTCGTATTAGGCGGTTCTTTCTTGTTCGCCCCCGTAGCTAAAGCTGAACAAACCTTAGACCTAGACTTCACAGGTGTTGCTCAGGCTAACTGCTTGTTCACCAACATTACATCAGGTTTGATTGTTGCTCTTGGCGCTGACATCGGTACAATTCGTTCTACCGTTGATCTTGTTGACGGAATAACAATGCCTTCTGTTGCTAACCAATCTCCAGAACCTGCCGGTTTTACTGTAGAATGCAACTCTAATACAGCACTGTTTGTAGACACCCCTGTTGCTGATGCTGCTAACCCCGAATTTACAGCAGCTAGCACCAAGTCTGTTTTAACCAATACAGTTGATACCTTTCAAATTGAGGCTTACACCTCAGCACCTGCTAGTGGTTCTGCAAGAAGTGACCAATTCTATCCCCTCCAATCTGATAATATCGGTGGTATTCCCACTGGACCTGGTACAGATTTTACAGTTGACATGAATGCTCAATCTGTTGATGGTATCCCCGTAGGTATCTACAAATATACAGTTCTAGTGACCGCAGTTCCTCAATAGTGATCTTCCGGTTGATTTCCAGCGTTAGGAAAAAGTAGACTTTGAGCTATACACAAGCTCGGCTATTTTGGGACTAAGAATATTTAATCTTTGTGCCTAGCTGGTATGAAGTATTGCAAGGGCATTGAACTCATAAGAGAATATGCCCTTATTTATTGTCGAAAGGAACAATAGCTACTTCATTTCCTTCAAGCTTACTATAACGATAGAGCGATCGCCATCTATCTAAAGGTAGATTTTTGAATAGACAGAGCGATCGTTATCAGCTAAACTCAGATTTAAAGAATACATTATGTTTACTACTCACTCTTCCTCCTGGCAAAAAGTCCTAAATTTAGGCATTCGTGTAGCTACAGGAGGCTTAATTGGACTTCCTCTGCTGCTATCCAGCCAAACTGCCCAAGCGCAGTCTTTAAATCTAATTCCTAGTATTGTCGAATTAGATACTGAACGTGGACAGGCAGAAGGGGTATTTACCGTCAGAAATATCAGTACAACTTCCCCTGTCCGCGCCCGACTTTATGCCGAGCCTTTTTCTTATACAGATATTGGATTACAGCCAGAACCTAAAAGTACAGCCGACCTTACTCCTTATCTTGTCTTTTCACCCCGTGAGATCACAGTTGGACCAGGACAAACAAGGCAAGTGCGACTCGTTACACGCATTCCTAGAGATGTAACCGATAAAGAATATCGTGCCGTCGTGTATGTTCAATCTTTAACTGAATCCCCCACCAACCCTAATTTACCAAAGAATGCCGTAATTTCTCAAATGGGTATTGTCACCAGAATTGGGGCAACGGTTTATGCCCGTCAAGGTAAGGTAGCGCCTAATCTCAAAGTTACGGGCGTTAGCTATGATCCTAAACAAAGACAAATATTACTTGGTGTGCAGAATACTGGTAATGCTTCAACCCGTCCCCACATCGAATGGACTCTCACACAGGGGGGTAAGGAGATTATCAACACAGTCCAGGGACCAGCATCAATAGTATCTAATAGTAGCCGTAAATTCCCCATTAATTATCCAGCCAAAAAAGAAAAACCTCTGCCTCCAGGTACATATAATTTTTCAGGAAAAGTAGTTTGGGTTAATAAAGGTTGGGCGTTAAATTCCAAAGTCAATCAAAATGTTGCACCCTTTAATTTTTCGTTCACCATACCTGCTAAATAAATTTTTAACATTACAGGAGTTACGCATTGACAGAAAATACCGAATATGTGTAGGGGGAAAGCTACATTTATTGTAGGGGTTGAGCATCGCTTTCATGTGTCAACTTAACAAGAAACTCTTGTAATGACGTTAGATCAAACTTATTCAATTGCCAACCAATCCCGGAAAACCCCACCCCCGCTTTTGATCAATCAAAATCTCCCCTCCCCTCAAGACTACGGTGTACACACAAGTGATCTGATTACCC
>NZ_JAYGHC010000008.1:0-9674 GCF_034932285.1 Cronbergia sp. UHCC 0137 | reverse complement strand
CGGCTGTGGGACGACGATTAGAGCCTAAGTTGACACCAATGTTGCGTAGCTGCTAAACCCGTACCCCACGGTTAGTTTATCGGTAAGAATATAATTAGTCGCAACCTGAAACAACCTATTTTGGTGAAAGCAGATCATAATTAATTTGTACAGTGCGTAAGTCCTACATTATTACAAAATAAAGTCTCTTTCCCCTGCCCAAAACCTTTTAAATATTATCGAACTGCATAAGGAGTAAATTGACGTTTAAAAGCAGAGTGAAAACCAATAACAATATCTGAAGTTGGTACACCCATTTGTACTAATCTTTCAGCTATAGATTCTTCAGTTCCATTGTATTGAATCCAGATTTTACCATCTTGAATATCAAAGTGCATTACTGGTCCAAATATGCGTCTATCGCCTTGCCATCCAATATAATTAAGTTGATAATGATTGTGTTCATTATCAAATATTAATTGTGCTTTGACTGTATCAGTTGTAGTAGAAATTTGGGCGTGTTCAGTTAAAATTTGCTTGATAAATTGTTTATACTGTTCTATTTTATCCATTGTCGAATTTCCTCCTCTTCAGGATCATAAATCAATAGCTTGACTTGATATCGTTCTAGCATTCTTTGAATAAACTGAAGCCGAAAAAAGTCGTAATAAGTCTCAAAAGGAATTGCTAAGTAAATAATTTGGAAATATCTCGCCAAGAAATTATCAATTTTTATTCATCAAACAAAGCATCTAAATCTCGATAGCCACTAACTACCCGTAAAATTTCAATTCCCTCACTAATGCAGCGATAAAATATTAAATAATCATCAACTGGAAAACTCCGCAATGAGGGTAAAAGCTGATCCCGCTTTCGCCCCATGCTGGGAAACTGTGCTAAATTTTTACACTTGTGATTAATTTTGTTGAGCAATTTATCTGCCGCATCCAAACTATTGTGATCAGCAACAAAGTTTATAATACTCTCAATATCTCGACTAGCCGGAACAGTAAAAAAGCAAATATTACTCATTAACTAGCTTGCTCCCAACGCTGTTTTAGTTTCTGTTGCAGTAGACGAAAAACTGTTTCACTATCAACAATTTCTCCCCGATCTGAGGCGGCAACACCAATCATAATTTCTCTTTGTAACTCTTCAAATCGCCCCTTGTAAATGTTTTCTTGTGCCTTTAATAGCTTGATCGCTACCATAATCACCTCCTCAGATGAGGAGTATTTCCCGCTTTCAACTTGACTTTGAATAAACTGCTCAATCTCTGGTGTTAAAGAAAGGTTCATTTACATTTACCATTTTTGCTGGGTATATTCTTATTGTAACAACTTGTTTATTGATTTAGCCCAAGATTGCTGCTGGAGATTTTTCTATATTATTATATTTAGCTTTTGTATTCCTTAATCATTTTTAGGTTGACAGATTACCACAACCTAAAGTAAGTTACGCGAATACACCGATTTAATGCCATTTGGATGCACATTCGCTTACAAATTCTTAGGTTCTACTCGGTTTGTACATCTGTTTTTGCATTAGTGTTAACTCCTGTTGCTATATTTGCACAAACTAAAGTCGAGTTTTCTGTAATACCCTTAATCAATGAATCTACAGAAATAGTAGATTTTTTGCGTGTTACAGATATAGAAAAACCACCCCAGCCTGAACCTACAGGTAACTTTTTACGGGTGATAGATTTAGAAAGACAAAAGCCCGGTTCATCGGTATCTTCTGATAAATCGGCAAATGCTGACCAAATAATGGATTTTTTGCGGGTGGTAGATTTAGAAAATCCATCCAAATCGGAAACCCCTAATAAACCATTAAACACCGAAGAAATAAATAATAATAATCAACAACCTAGTCAAACTCCAGCAGTTAAACCGGTTGCTGAATCTCCCGTTAGTCAATCTCCATTAATCCCTCCCGTTGATCCTCAAAGTGTGGCGGCTAAATGGGATGTTTTACCAATTGGGATCATAGTTGGTGGACGCAACGTGATTAGTAGTACCTTGGTGCGGGGGACTGAGGATGGATCTGGGGCGATTCAATTTGATGATTGGTTGGTATCTTATGAGGTGATAATTAAGGCACTAAATATTCGAGTGACTAATTTGCCCAATGGTCAGGTACAATTGCGATCGCCCACTGTGGCCTTTAACCTTGATTTTAGCCGCCTCAGACTAGACCCGGAAATTGGTGCAGTTTTATCTATCCGTGATGTTAAAGATTGGTTTGGTGTCACCCCAGAATTTGATATTAATAACTATGCTATCCAAATTAAATATCCCCGTGTAAATAAATCTGGCTTCACCAAAGCCCCCGTTGAGTCACCCATAGACTTTACTAATATCCCCTACATATCTGCCCCAGCAATAACTCTCACCACGATCAATAATCAAGAAACAGCCCAAAGTATCCGTTCTCGTGCTAATCAAAACCGCATAGTTACCAGCAGTGGTAGTTTACTAGGAGGAGCATGGGTTCTCCGTTTGAACCAAATCCAAACTGAAAATGAAGATACTTGGCGGTTAGGTTCAGCCAGCTATACTCTCCAACAAGATACTATTGATCTATTTGTCGGTTCACAAGCCCCCTTTTGGCGCACCACCAGCCCTAATCCTTTCTGGGGTGTCACTACCGTCAAAAGATGGGGTTTTACTATGCCTCCAGGGAATGGTGGCTCATCAAATATCCGTATACAACCACAGCGTTTTGGTCAAACTGTGAGAGGTAAAGTTGAACCTGGAACTTTAGTACAGTTAGTCCCCCGCTATAGTCAGCAGATTTTGGCAGAAGTTTTAGTTGGTGAATCTGGGGAATACCAATTTAACGATATTATTCTCCCTGAAGTGCGATTACTTTTATATCCCCAAGGAAAACTCACCGCTCAACCAGAAGAAAGGATTATCAATCTTCCAATTATTATTGGCCAATTACCTGAACGCGCTTCGGCTTTACTTTTATCAGCCGGTACAGGACGGAATAACTTTTATAATAGCAAAGAATTTTTAGGTACGTTCAGCGATTTACGGACAGCCGCAAGTTATCGTTATGGGGTATCTCAAGAATTGACTTTGGGAGTAGGTGCTATTTATGAAGATGATTTTCGTGGTTTAGCAGAGTTATTTTTTCAACCCCAAAACAGTCCTTTACAAATTACCGCTTCGGCTTTAACTCCAATTTCTAATCGAGATTGGGAGATTAGTAGTAATATTCGCTATAATCCCACTTCTAATTTTCAGGCTAATTTATTTACGGATTTGCGGGGTAGTCGTCTGAGGCTCAATCAAACTATTTTGCCGAATCTATCAGTATTTGGTAATTTCGACTATGATTACCATACTACTAATTCTAGTTCGCCATTTAGATACAATATTGGAACTAGGACTAGCTTGTTAGGAAGAAAAATTTTCGGTTCCCTAGTTTTACAATGGGATAGTATGAGTAATCTACAATGGAACTTTACTGGTAGAACAGGTAATTTTGAACTTAAACATCTTGGTAATGATTTTAGTACCTTAACTACTCTAAATTACGATCTTTTAAATAATACCAGTTCAAAAGCGTATAATGCTTATAATACTTTAGCTTTAAGTTATCAAACCCTTTCACCTTTTGAGTTTTCATCTTCTCCGGGTAATTCTTTATTAACTTTGAGTTGGCGTTATAAACCAAATAACTCTAAATTTGAGGTGGAGTTAGGTTATGGCATTGGCTCAGAAGGATCAGGAATTGTGACTAATTTCTCTCAAGAAATCTTTTCTGGGATGTTTTTACAAGCTAGTTATAGTAATATTGCTTTAGGGTCTGATACTGATCGATTTAGGCTTGCATTGTCGTCGTGTTTTGATTTTGATCGCGGTTTTTGTCAGAATGATTCTTTTCGCGCTATACCGAGAATTTCTAATGGTATTCTTTTTGTACCATTTTTAGATCAAAATAACAATGGTATTAGAGATGGAGGAGAACCTTTAATTACTAAAAAGTTACGCTCTTTATTAATAGTTAATAATAGTCCTGTTTCTCAATATCAATCAGAAGTTAGTAATAATGGTATTGTTGTTTCCCTCAATCCAGGACTTTATCGTTTAGATTTAGACCCCTCTGGTTATCCTTTAGATTGGACTCCTACAAAAAATACTGCGGTGGCGATTGAGGTGGCAGCAGGGGGTTTCACAGAAATTGCCATTCCTTTTGCTCAATCGTATACTATCACAGGAAAGGTAATTGATAGTGAAGGAAGAGCGATCGCTGGTGCTAAAATCGAAGCTGTCTCTACTACCTCTAATCAAAGGGTCTTTTCCATCACTGGACCAGATGGTGTATATTATTTAGAAGGATTGAGCGATCGCAATTATCAACTCCTAATTAATAATATTCCCGCAGAACCACAAACTATAGATTTAACCGCATCTCCCGAACCCTATCAACAGCTAAATTTAAAACTTAATCAGTGATATAGCAGGAGGCAGGAGGCAGGAGGCAGGAGGCAGGAGGCAGGAGGCAGGAGGCAGGAGGGAAGGGGGTTTTAGCCTCGTTAATTTTTCTTCACATAGTTATGTTTATTTGCACCCACCTACTTAATGATTCAAATTACAAATGGATCTAATTGGCGATCGCACCATTCTCCTTCAATTTGCTCTGTAATCAGTGGTTTAATGATAAACTGAGGAGGAGTGCCATCTAAAACATCAATTCGCACGCAAGAATAGGGCAATCTTTCCCCCATACCCGCACCACTGCGTCCCACAAATAGCAAGGAATCAGCAACTTTGCGCTGATAACTACCACTTTTATCCCTAAAAGTTTCCATTAATTCTGAACCCTCTTGCCGTTGCGGACGGGGAAAATGACCGCTACCACCAGAAATAATACAATTGATATGAGAATCTGCATATCCTGTATTAACTGTACGCAAATATTCTAAACAATGGGCATGACCACTTAAAATTAAATCAACTATCGGCCGTTGTTGAGTTAAATTCCCCAAGGTTTGCGCTACTTTTTCAAAAACCCAACGCAGACTATGACGCACAGCCAAAGTTTCTGATTGATACCACTTGTTAGCCTCTGTAACATAGGGTGGATGATGAAAAAAGATAATTCTTCCCCGCACTTGGGAAGTATGCCAAGATTCAATTAACCGATTTTGCAACCAATTGAGTTGTTCAAAATCAATATTCAATATATTTTCATTTCCTTGGCTATTTGGAAAAGAAGATTTAAAAGTATTAGAATCTAAAGCAAAAAAGTCAATTCCACCATAACGAAAAGTATAATAACGATTTGGTAAACGGGTAAATTTTCCTGGTTGATAGCGCAAACACCGACCCGTATCACTTTTAGCTGTATAATGCTGGTCTAAATGACGTTCTAACTCTGCTGGAGAAATCGCTGCTAGATAGTCTAAAAAAGCCCGTGCGTAGGCATCTCCTTGATTTGAGGAAAAGCGACCAATTTCAATATTTTCATAGCCTAACAGCCGACGTAGGGGCAAACTGAAGCTACTCAGTAGGCGATACAGTAATGGTACATCATAATAATCATGATTACCCAACACTGGGAAAATCGGCAAATTGAACACCATCCTGTCGTAGGCAATTTTGGCTGGATTTTCACCACCTACCAAAAATTCTCGATAAGGTTCAATAAAGTTGGTCTGGTAATACTCACGGGAACCCACTATATAAATTACATCGCCAGTGTGCAGAACAAAGCGAGAACCTCCACCATATTTAAGCATTAGTTCCGCTACTTGGCGTTGGGGGTGTTGTCCGTTCTGGGTTTTAGTGCCACTATCACCAATCACCATAAACGAAAACTCTGGGGATTCTTCTCTGTTATCATCCACAACCAAGCAGGTCTGGTCAATTCCCCTCTGTCTAATACTAGGATGTTTCCATCGTACCCGTTCCTTCATTTTTTGGATTTTTGCTGGCACAGATGGTTCAGTAATTAAGCTCATAAGGGTAAATAATTAAAGTTTAACGAATTTTTCCCTTTGTTTGTGTAGTTGACTATTGCTAATATTTGTAATTATAAATACAATTGAGTTGAAATTACTCAGTTCTAAGGAAAAATATGCAAACACAACAAGATAGTCCTGCTTGGTTGATTCAAACTTGGGCAGCTTTTGTTATATCTACTTCTATGACGACTGCGGGAATTGTGAATTTACCTGTAGATAATTGGGTAAAAGGCTTTATGGGTATGGGTTTAGCCTTTTCTGTTGGTTCGACTTTTACTTTAGCGAAAACTACTAGAGATTTATACGAAGCTAAAAAACTGACTGCTAGAATTGATGAAGCGAAAGTTGAGAAGTTGCTTTCACAGCATGATCCTTTGAATTTAAAATAATGGTATTAAACCGCATCTAGTTTGAGAATCGTAGTTTTTTACCGAGATTTTGAGATTGCTTCCTTTCGTTGTAATGACACAACAGGATTAGGACTTACGCACTGTACACAATGCAGATGATATGTATGAAGGAAATTGCCTAGTTTCACGCTTTTGTCATCCCATATTAGTGCGGTGCGTCAGATAGAGGAAGTCTGTTAGATGCTCAATTATCGGGTCTGACGTGGTTGGTGAGCTTGCCGAACCACACCCTACAAGAGATAGAATTTGTATCTCATTCAACTGATACCGCTATAGTTAGGGCGGGCAAGATGCCCAGTCCACAAGAGATTTAGGGTTTAATTTAGGGTTTAATTTAATATTTAAAGTTTAGCTTTTTTTTGCTTTTTGCGTCGTTTTTCGGTGGCGGCTACAGCGTGTTCGACTGGATAACCTGCTACGGGAATGACTTGATATTTACGATCTTCTTCTAACTTTCTTAATTCGGTATAATCAACCCAGTGAATACAATCAACTGGACAGGTATCTATAGCTTCTTGGACTAACTCTTCATTATCTCCATTTTGGGAAATGACGCGCGATCGCCCATAATCTGGTTCAATATAAAAGGTATTACGAGCAACATGGGCGCAATGTTTACAACCAATACAGGTAATTTCGTCAACATACACGCCCTTCTGCCGCAGCACGCCGCCTAGTTCCGGCTCAAATCCAGAACGTTCTGGTGTATCTCTCAAAAAACCACCCAATTCTGGCTCTAAACCGGAACGATTTTGTTCTTGTTCTAATGGCGACGGCAGTAAATCAGACATTAAGCACTCCAGCGTTGTACAACTAGGCGAATAGAACCATCAGCATTTTTTTGTTGTTCAGCTACTTGAAAGCCGACACGAGCGGTTTCTTTCACTACTGTTTGATAAGCATAGCCTTGGGTTACTTGGCGTAAAAATCCATCTACAGATAGGTCTTGTTGCCAATATTGTAAATCAGCTACTAATTCGTATTCGTTGCCATTCCATCTAAAACCGATGTCATAACCGTTTTTCTGCTGGATGGCAATTTCCGCAGGCTGGGTTTGACCACGATAACCCCGGACTTCTTGGGGTCCTGGTTTCCAGTCTATACCCAATTCGGTTAGGGCATCTTTTAAGGAGTCTAGGTTACGGATTTGAGTTTTGATTTGGCTAAAGTGTGACATGGTGGTTGTGAGTTAATAAAATATACTAGGTTGAAAATTTACCATTCGCTGAGAGCGGGTTGTGTATTTACCACGGTAGATTGTTGGGTGTTGGTGGCAAAAAATTCTGAGGTGGGTTGGTGATTTAGCACTCGTCCTAATTGCGCTTCTATGGCTGCTGTTACTTCACCACAAGAAGCCCCGATGATACCAGTGACTTTCTCTTGTACCCGACCGTCTGGATAAATTATAAATTCTAATGTTTCCATACTGTTGGCTAACTATGATAGTACGATTGAATTATACTGTTCTAGTGGATGGTTAAAAATATAGCCATCAAAACATCCCTACTTAAAATACAAACTTGCCATTTGTTAATTAATGTTGCATCTATCGAAATATATATCTCATAATCTTTACAAAACTTATTGATTTTGTTAGCAAACACTTCTACTATGAATTAGTTTGTCGTAACTCAATCAATTAGTCAAGGTGAAAGTCGGTTGAACCACGATTTTGTAAAAAGTCTTAAAAATTAGGCTCACTAGGGTTTTAAAGATAAAAAAATTATAAAGCTTATTGAGATAATTTATCATTTAATTAAGTAAGGAATGTATATTTTCGCAAGAGTTATATTAGATTTTCGATATAAACCTAAAAATTATCGTTGGGATCAGGGCGGCAGAAAAACCATGTCTCATTTACTGATACTTAAACTTTAGTCTTAGCGATCGCCTTTTTGTTACAGCAAGCGATCGCTCTTTTTCTCAACTCTCTGGTTCAATCCCTAGTGCGCGTAATTGTGCTGTTAATCGCTCGGCTCTTTGATGTTCTTGTTCGGCTCTTTGTCGCTCCTGTTCGGCTCTTTGATGTTCTTGTTCGGCTCTTTGTCGCTCCTGTTCGGCTATTTGACGTTCCTGTTCAGCATGAGCTTGAGCGGCTTCTTCTGGTAAGGGTACTAAATTTCCCAAATCATCATAAAACCGCAACCAAATTGCTGTTTCTCGGTTAATTGTTCCTTCCCAAGTTCCCAACCAAAAACCCAAGGTTTCACAACGCAACCAACCGCGCTCATTAGGTTCTAAGGGCTGATATTGGAAATTAACATCTAAATGCCATCCTTGTAGAGAATTAGGATCAAAAGGGCTAAAAACAAAGTAGTTTCTGGTGCGGAAAATTTGTCCGTAAATATCTTTCTTGATTGTCTTATCAATTTCAGCAGTAGAAGGTGACATCAACTCGACAATCACATCTGGATAACGACCATTTTCTTCCCAAGTTACCCAAGCCTTTCTAGATTTTGTACCATCAACATCCAACACCGCAAAAAAATCTGGTCCACGAAAATCCTTATTGCGAATCTGGTTAATGTTGTAGTAAACAAACATATTACCACCCGTAAAAAAGTCGTTGCGGTCAGACCAACCCTGTTCTAACGAGTGGATTAAAACATTCATTGCAATGCGGTGACGATTACTTTCCAAAGGCTCTCCATCATCATAAATTAAATCAGTAGGAGGCATGGGAGGATTTTCCCAGTCCTCATCTATTACTATTGGGGAGATTGTTTCGGTTATGACTTCAGGTGACATAGTATGATTCTCCCTAGTTTTACTAATGTAAGTAGCTTTTAAGGTGCGTCAGAAACTTAAAATTAGTGATTTTAGCCTAAATTATTCTGTCTGACGCACCCTACAGACTACAAATTCTCCGAAAAATTAATAACTAGGAACTTGAGTTCCTAGTACATTACTATTAGATTAACCGATGTGGGTAATTTAAGCCACTGAGCTATGACAAGGTAGTGAGAGCGTGTTTTTTTAAATCTTCCAGAGAACAGGCTTCCAAGGCTCTTGCGTGGGTGGCTTCGAGGATAACTGGAGGGGCAACACCAGCATCAAGGGCTTCTTGCCAACGTGCTGCACATAAACACCAAGAATCCCCCGGACGCAATCCAGGAAAATTAAACTCAGGTCTAGGTGTACTTAAATCATTTCCCTGTAATTTAGTAAACTCTAAAAATTCTGCTGTTACTTGAGCGCAAACAACGTGCATTCCAAAATCTTGACCACCAGTATGACAAAAGCCGTCCCGATAATATCCAGTCATGGGATCTGTACAGCAAGTGGTCAAAGTTGTTCCTATACTC